>NZ_JBHSPY010000021.1:0-38557 GCF_042658245.1 Neisseria weixii | reverse complement strand
GTTTGATGGCTTTATTCAGTGCAAATTGGAATTTGTTTGCAGAATCGCCAACCAAAGAAATATCGTGAACGGTGAAACAGGGCGATTCGTTTTGAGGCAGAGGGAAAGTTTGAATTGAAGCCGAAGACGAATCTAAGCGGACATCATCCGAAGGTTGCATGATTTGTTCGAATTGCTCACGACGTTGCTGTTCTTGCTGAAGCCGGTTTTGCTGGATTTGCAGGGCTTGGTTTTCATCAGCAAAGACAATCCCTGAAGCAGCCATTGAAATCAGCATCATTAGGCCGGATACACGATGATTGGAATAAGAAATAGCAGACATGTTGTAATCAAATAGAATAATATGATTACAACATGTTAGGTTATGTTAATAGATGTGCAAACAGTGTTTTACTAAAGGCTGATATTGATGACAATTGGTGTGCGATAGGTATATGTAAAAAATCTCAAATTCTGATTTTATAACTTTATTTAATTTTACATAATATACATTATTGCAAAGTTATATTATCTTAGATTAAGATTTGTATGTCGAATTTTTCCTTTCTATATCCATTTACACTTTCCCGTTATGCAAATGGGGGCTTTAAGCATTAACTTTAGTTGAGATTTAATTTTATTCGAAATATGATATTTCCTCAAGGAGACATCATCGAATGAAAGCAACAAAATTTATCAATGATACATATTGGCCATATTACATTTTCCAACATTTTATTGATAGCCTTGAACAATTGGGCTACGCAGAAACAACAAGAAAGAGTTACCAATCTCAGCTTAAAAGATTTGGAGCCATTTTAATCGAACTGGGTTATAAATATCATGATGAATCTTTAACCAGCCTGCCAATTTTTTACAAGACGCTTTTTGAACATCACAAGCGGCTACTAAAAGCAGCCGGCAGAAAAGGGATAAGCAATGCTTGCTTAAATCAATATATTTCTGCTTGGAATCGATTCTGCCGTTGGTATGTTAATAGTGGGGTACAGAAGCATACCAAGTCCCCCCGGCATAGCAACAGCAGGTGGCGGACTCAGTACCTCAGACATTTCTCAGTCGGATCATGCCGTTCTTTTAAGGTTTACCCAAAGCTTCCTTGTATAGTGGAATTGGATAAGTTGGTATGGAAGGAACCGGATAACTTCCAAGATTATCATTCGTTGAGACAATGGTGTATTGTTGATTTACTTAGTACAGCTGCACTGTGAGTCAACGAAATCAGGCACCTGAGAATCCAAAATATTTCATTAAAACACCAAGCTGTAATGCTGCAAAACGGGTTTGCTCATCCGCGCAATATTTATCTGGATAATAAGTCAACAACTTATCTCTCTCAGTATTTGCGATTATTGAAGAAACAACTTAATTTGCCTCGCCTACCTAAGGATATGTTTTTGTTTGTAAAGAAAAACAAACCACTATCTAAAGGCGAACTGTACCAGACAACCCGATTAGTTACTTATCATACTTTGGACTTTGCGCTCACTCCTCATCAAATCAGAATAGCATGTGGCAGAACCCTGTTCTTTAAATGCAGAGATGAACGTTTAATCCAAGAATTTATGGGATATGACACACTCGCCCCCATTTTGAAGTATCACTCGGTTGATATTGCAACCTTTAAGGATGTTTTGAGTAAATACCACCCTCGTTTTGTGAGAAAGCACCAAAATCTTTGAGAAAATAAAAATCTTTATTTCCTCAAAGATTTTATTTTTAAAGATATTTCTTCAGATATTTTGCCTGCAAAAAAACCATGTATGCACTGCTAAAAATAGGCAGCAACAGCCAGTAAGGGGATAATGTAAATGGGCTGCACAGGTAAAACAGGATGCTTAACCAAATAATGCCGCTCCGCCAGTATTTTGCCCGATGATAAATACCGGCACTCTCTCTTGAGGCATTCTTTTGACGGATACGCCGCATGACCAAACCATCAATTAAGGCCAAAACATAGGCGGTAAAGGCTAAACCGACAAATAAAAAAATGTTACCGATACGGAGGGAGATAAGCTGTAAAGTTTTGTCGAAATGTTTCAGCAAGTCCAATCTCGGCATTAGGTAATTCTTGAAGCGGTATCCAAAATCTGTTTCAGTTTGTGCTGCTAACGCAGTATTAACCTGTGTCCACTCGAAAAACATCGTGCTGAGGGCATGGTAGGATAAACGGGCAACAGAGGTATTGATGTTTTCAGACGGCCTGTTTTCATCCTGCCACAGGCTGCGCTTGTCATGCTGGACCAGTTCCATATGCTTTAATTCCTGATTCAGCAAATCAGGAGTCTGTAAATAGTTTTGGCTAATCAAGGATAATCCGAAAATAATCAATACAATTAAAAACACGGTATAGAGTGCTTTGAAGGGGGAGAGTAGGAACTTCAAAGGCAGAGAGTTCATATACCATCCGCTAGCTTTAGCTGCCATAGGCCACTCCTTCCACAAATGCACTTTCGTCTTCGACAGGTAGGCTTAGGCGGTAAGTTTCACGCATAGCCGCAGCAATATCGGTAATATGGCGAGGAATAATTGCAGCTTCCTCAGAATCAACTTTTGGGAGTGGCAGCCTTATTTTGTACAACTGACCACCTTCAATCAATGCAAACGCCTGGCCTTTCGGAAGCTGTGTCAAATCAGCTACGGTCAGCATAGGAACGGTTTCTGCACCAATACGGTCTTCGTTACCACTGCCAAAATCCTCATGACTGTCAGGAAATGCGACATCATTAGCGCGTGAGACCAAGGTACTGGTCATAATTTTTACTTCAGGTAACTGGTTGGTCAGCATTTCTGCAGTTTCTGCCGTCTTAACGCGAAGCATAATCATGGTATTCAAGTTACCACCAATTTGGCCGGCCTTAGCCGGTGAACCGATTTTAGCCTCCACATCTTTCCAGGTTTGCGTGTAGACGGTTACTTGATAGCCTGCGCCGCCAGCCTTATTGAGCAACGGAATAAATTCATCTCCGATGAGCTCGTTAAACTCATTGGCATGAATGGATATCTTTCGCTTGCCGGTAACACCGCTTTGGCCAAAACCGTGTCCGTGTTTGTAAATTTGGCCGGCAAGTGACGTTAAATCTGCAAACATGGCGTTACCGACAGCTCCGGCAACCTCTGCGTCAGAAAGTGAATCCAGACCAACATAGACAACCGCATTGCTTTCAATCACTTTTCGCCAGTCCATAATTGGTCGGGAATCAAGCAAATCAGAAGTATCCGGGCTGATGAGTTTGGCCACATCACCGGTGGTCAATTTTTCAAGCAGAGGATAGAGCGAGCTGACCAGCTTTTCAAAATAGGATCGGTCATTTGAAAGGATGCCGCCCAAGGCATCTATCAGCGGTTCATTGTGCTGTTTGGCCTTAAGAAAAGACCCCAATTTGATAGTATCCAAATTGCGTCCGGTTTTAACGGCCGTTTTGGCCTCTGATTCCGGTAAAGCGAATTCCTCAAATTCTTTTAGCCAACCGGGATAATTTTTATCCAAAATCAGACGGAAGTAGTCGCCGGCCAATTGGTCAACGTTGGCAGCAGCTTTATAGATATTTTCGTAATTAGGCTTGATGGACAAGCCTTCCATGGTTTTAGTCAGCACATTGACAAAGCGCCATACGAAATCCCGGAAGGCGGCCGACTGCCCCTCACTGGGCAACTGATTGGCGATACGGGTGGCTACTTCCGTGATACGGCCATAGTCACTAATCGGGTTATAACGGCAACTGTGCTCCGGAAAACCCAAATGAAACATGTAGAAGGGTCTTCCTGCTTTTTGTGCTTCCACATACATACGGATCATCAAATCCGCATCACCTTTAGGGTCAAATGCAATAGTTACATCGCCACGGGCGATATCCTGCACAATCATGGTTTCACACAGGCGGGTTTTGCCGACACGGGTGGTGCCAAGTACAACTTTGTGGCCGACACGTTCCCCCAAGTCTTCCCAAATATCTTGTTCATCTATTTCAATCCCGTGGAGTTCAGGTGACCCGCCGACAGGAGGTAATGGTGCAACCGGATTCCACCAGGCATTTTTGCGCGTCAGGTGTGTCACCCAATTGCTGCCCGGGGTTTCAATTTCATATTTTCTTGCCGCACGGTACAAGGCGGAAGGCCTCAAAAGATGCTCGTTTTCCGGTTGGCGAACCATGAACAGACGCTGGGTATGGGTCTGCGTCCAACGGAAGCCCTTACCCAGGTAAAGAGCCTTATCTGATACGGGAATTTCATCTGCTGTCAGTGCATAGTAGGGTAGTCTGCGGATATTCTTGCGAAATTTCATGATGCGTCTGGCAGAAAGCGTACGTTTTAGTGCGGCACCGCCGCAAAACAGCAGACCGCCGTAAGCAACCGGTGTCGGCATAGGCAACACGGTCAATGCTGCGGCAGCTGAAGTATAAGCTGCGACACTGATCCACTCATAAGGGGCTCGATAAACATTTTCGGGAAATTGGGTACTCATTCCTGCTCCAGATTCAAAAGGTCAGCATCATTTTCCAAGGCGATATTGGTATTGTTCGCCGGGCGAGAGCTGGGCTGGATAATATGTTTGATATTGTGTTCGGGAATCAGATAACAATAAAACAGACGTTTATTGCTGCCATTGTTGGCAATAGCGCGAAATAGCGCTGTACGCTTACTTCTTTTGTGCAGACGCAAAGATTCAAAGCCTTTCTGTGCCATAGGCCCAAAACTTTCCGTATCCGATTTATTGAACACGCCACCTGCATAATCCCTAAAAATAACAGGGGAAACCAACAGCATACCGTGTTCAATGAAATGAACCGGCGAACCTGATTGATTGGTCGAAATTGATCCATCTGCCAATTCGTTGCCGAGCCAATGGATGAATTGGATACCGCGCTGGCGGGCTTCTACCTTTTTTTCTTCGATTGCGGGGATAATCTGCTCTTCGTTCTCTGCTTCCGCTTTAAGCTGTTGCTCAGCCATGCTGCTTTCCAAAATCGTGATTTCTTTCAGGCCTGACTGAACGTCTTCAAGTGTCGGATCAGGGGCAATTTTTACCGGTCTAGGACTTGATTCCGGAGCGGATTGACGTTCACGGATGATTTCTTGCAATCCTGTTTGAGCAGTATCTGCCTGTGTCAGTTTTTCTATTGGTTGTTTTTTCTGATTTTTCGGACTGCTTGGCGGTTTTTCTTCGTCAAATACTTCGGCAAATATTTGTGTCAACAAGGTTTTGTTGGATTTTCCTACTGGTTTTCTATTCTTGGGCTCTGTATTTGCAGACTTATTTTGATTTTGGATTTTGCCGCCCACCACCTCAGACTGTAATGGAATATCGGTTTTGAGAATTTCAGGTCGCCGTGATTCAGAATTCGACGGCAAAGATTCTGTAGCCGTACCTCCCTGCTCGATGACGGAATCAGCCTCTTCTTCAGTAATCAAATTGAATTTGGAAAGCAGGCCGTCTATACCTACGACAGTATCTTCATGAGCCAAGAAGTCTACTTTCGCTTTCTGCTTGGCATCATCTTGCAAATCGGAGGTTTTATGCACGTCTGGAACCGGCTGTTCTATGACGGGGAGGGTTGCCGGTTTTCCGGTAATAACTTGCAGACTGCCCTTAAATTCCTCAGGAAACGTACCGTCAGGGTAGAGTGTAGTTGCTTTAAAGCATAACACACTGAAATTGGCAGAAATTCGTTCGCCATCATTGCGGGTAAAGTTGACTTCGATATTGGAAACGGCTCTAAATGGATCTGAGGCAGGTACAATGGCACCGTATTCGTACAGAGTATCGAAAATCCGTTGATTATCGGAAGGAAAAGACGGCGCAGCAGGATGGCGATGATTGCGTAGGTATTGACGGACAAAGTCAGGGACATTTTTGGCCATCATGTAGATAAAATCACCTTGGCGGAAAAGGTCACCTCCCGCCGTAGTGGCGATACTGAAATGTGCGCCACGGTCAGACAACATCTCCCGTAAGGTTTCCATCACGGTTTCAATCAACGGCGTGCGTTTTGCGGAAGTAAAACGTTGACGGCTGCCTGATTTCAAGTCGCGGGAAACGGATACCATATCTGCACGCGTAATTACTTCCTGCAGCGGGCTGCCATCTTTTTGTCCGCTCAAATAATTACGCAATTCAATCATCAGGCTTGGGTCGGTTTTGGCAATCCAACGCCGGACATGCGCGGGCACCAAACTCTGAAAAAACGTCCAGGCGATTTCGGTATGGGCGCGATAGGCCGATCGTGCATCAGGAAAAGTCACACGATAATATGCTTGGTCGCTGTCTGTCATTGATCCCGCATCAGGCAACCATAGTGTGTGCTCGTGTGTGACTGTGTCAGCATACAGTTCGATGCTGAAACCGGTAATGGTCTTGCCCACATCATGCAATATGGCCGCGCACATAATGCCGTAACGCCATACGGCTGTTTTTTTTGCAATATCTTCGGTTTTTGCATTGGGCGGCCAGGATTGTGAAGTTGAGGCAATCAGTGCCAGGCAGGCAACGTCAAGCGTATGCTTGACCAGGCCGCCGTCTCCTGCATGGTGGTGTGATTCCGAAGCCGGAAGGCGCTGTACGAATTCGATATATTGGTACAAAAAAGGCAGGGCATCTTTCTGCCAGTTTTCATTAGACAGCCCCAGATTGTTTTTAATATTCGCAAGCAGAGGAGACAGATCCAGTGTACGGACAAGCTGATCTGCATTCAGCACCAAAAACCGATCGCCACTGATACAGGGCATATCGGTTTTTGGTAAATCGTCATCGGCTGATGTATCGGATTTGTGTTTCAGTAGGTAGATGGCCGATAACGCGCCGGCAGACAGTGAGCCGAGCAGTAGGGTTTCCAGCAGCATAGGATTCCGTGTCACTCACAATACAGCAGGGCACGCAGCCATGCTGCAGTTTTACCTGCTTCTTCATGCGGCTGGTCCAGTACAATCAGATTAGGGAGCTTCATCTCGTGACGGCGGATGAAGCGGGAGAGACTTTCTTGGGTGGAATTCCAAATATCCGGACCGTACTGGGCGCGGAAAAAAAGGATTTCAAAATCCTGCGACAGGGCATGAATCAAGTCGTCGTCACATGCTGTTGAAGGCAAATCAGCAAGAATCTGTGTCAGCTTTTCGATTAAAAAGGGCGGGGTTTCGCTGCCGTCTTCAAACGTCATCAGTTCCATAAAGCCATCGGCACGCCCAATCCAATAAGTCAGCAGGCCGCTCCAGTTGGCATGGAGGTTCTTAAAATTCGAGAGCGCAGCGAATAACGTTCGGATATCGGTCTCAGTCATTTTGATCAGTAGCAAGGTTATTAATAGTGAACTTATTCATATATCCAAAAAATCAAGCCTTGTCAAAAATCTAAATAAAAAAGTCGAATTTATTTAGATTTGTCACAAAATGGAATTTTTTCGGTATAATTACTGCCCTTTTAAAAACAGCCGCTTACAAATTTTTTGTAAGCGGCTGTTTTCCTTTAATCTTTTCCTTTACCCATATGGCTTAAAATTTACCCATTAAAGCTTTCAATTACCCTTAAGGCTTTTATAAAAAAATACTGTGTGCGGGTTTTGAAGCACACAGTATTTTTGGCTTTTGGGTAAGCGCCCTTACCTTTAAAAGTTGCTTAATATTCAATATTATGAATATTAAATAATCTCAAAATCAAAGATGTAATTTTTAATAATACCATAAATTACGCAAAAAATGTTAAATCTAAATAAATTCAACTTTTTTATTTAGATTTAACATTTTTATTTTTTTGTATACGAAAATTAACGCTCGCAAACGAGGCAGCAAAGACATGAGATTAAGGATCTTATTTTTACGAATCGTTTTGCCAGTAACCGTTTTGTTGATTTCAGGACAAGTTCATGCCCATTGCTATCGGGAAGCCGGGCAGCGTTACCGGATAGACCCGACACTCCTGAGAGCCATTGCTTATACGGAAAGCTCGCTGAATCCGGATGTTGAAAGCCATACATCGGATATCGGCTTGATGGGCATCAACCGCTCATGGTTGCCGATACTCAAAACAAAATTCGGCTTAAACGAAGCAGATGTATGGAATCCGTGTACCAACATCCACATCGGGGCATGGATATTGGCCAATAACTACCGGCAGTTCGGTAAAAACTGGAATGCGGTCGGTGCCTATAACGCGGCATGCAAAAAACTGAAAGGTTATGAATGCCAAAAAGCCCGTACTGCCTATAGCAATAAGGTATATCGAAATTGGGAACGATTAAAAAATCAGCCGTTTTAGCAGCCTCTCTGTTTGGTCTCTCTGCCTGTGCGGTTTTTCCTCAGGCGGAGGAGAATATGTCTATCGAAGACAATCAGCTGACGGAATATACAGTAAAGCAGAACGATATCGGTGAGTATGTATTTTGTAAAAATAACGACTGTCCCGCTTGGGAACGCAAAGAGTTGGCTGATGTTCCATTTTCAGACGGCCTGCCCGAATTGCGTGACGAGCAGTCGGTGAGGGTGTTTTTCAATTTAGGCAGTGCCAAGCTCGGTGCAGAAGCGCGGGGAACGTTGCAAAACGTCCTGCCTAAATTGCAAAACACCAACATTATTTACTTACGTGGCTGGGCGGACAGTATTGGCGGTAAAAATACCAAAATCAACCGCCGCCTGGCCAAACAACGTGCGGAGGCCATCCGGACATGGCTTCGTCAAAACGGTGTCACAGTACATATCAGCACGGCATCGAATCCTGCCTGCTGCAACCGGGATGACACCCGTACGGTAGTCATTACCTGGTAAAAGAATGATCGGACGCAATAGTCGGGCGTTATCGACTGATTTTGTGAGTATTTAAAATGAAAGTTAAAAAATTCTTTTTGAATCAGCAGCAAAAAGTGGTAGCAGTTTTTTTTGCAATGGGTGTACTGGCTTCAAACGCAATGGCTGCACAAACCGGCCAAGAGTTCAACGGTATTTCTACCATGTTGTCCGGCTGGTCAACCGGCGGCCTCGGTCTGACCTTGGCGTTGGCTGCATTCATCATCGGCCTGGCAGTCGGCATGATGAAACAAACCATTATGCCGGCAGTTGTCGGCATCGGCGTGGCTTTGGCGGCAACACTCGGCCCGGGCATTATCCAAGCCATGTTCACCGCAGTAATCTAATCTGAATCATTTCAGGGCAATAGAAAGAAAAGATATGTTGGATTGTCGGGTACCGGTTTCCATTGATGACCCTAAAAAGGCACTGATTTGGGATTTGGACGTTTTTCTGATTTTCATGTCCGGTATCGGTATCGGCATCATTTCCCGACATTTCATCCTTTCTATTGCCCTGTTTTCTTTTTTAGCCTGGCGTTGGGGTAAGCTGAAATCAGGCAAACATCAGTGGTATTTCCTCCATATTTTGTATTGGTATTTACCAATACAGGAGAAAAACAGACGTATCCCTGACACCCACCAGCGTGAGTTTTTAAAATGAAATCAGAAAATCTGCTCAATGAATTAAGTGCACGTACAGGCATTAAAAACATCATCTGGATGTTCCTTGCCTTATCGGTACTGACCAATTGTCTACTGGCCTTCGTTCTCGCGACGAAAGGCACCATCGTACAAAACACCTTAACGCCTCCGGAAATCCGGAAGACCATGTCTGTCTCCAATGTTGCTTTTTCCAAGGAATATTTGGAGGAGATGGCTCCCTACATGGCTTATCTGCTCTTGAACAGTACGCCTCAAACCGTTGACTATCAAAACAGCAAGCTCTTGTTCTATACCGACTATCAATATAAAGATGCGCTGGAAAAAGAACTGAAAGTCAATGCCATCTGGCTTAAGCGCCATAATGCCAGCACTCACTTCACTCCGGTTTCCGCAGCAGCGGACACCAATGACAATACTGTGAATTTAAAAGGAAAATTTGAAGTTAAGAAAAGCAACCGTATTGTCGAGACACGTGACCGGGAATTTATCATTAAATTCAAAAATAACAACGGCACCATCGTGTTGATCGGCATTGACGAGATTTTCAGCCAAAAGCAAAAAGAAAATCCGCTCAATGCGCCTGAAACCAAAGAACTGATTGAAGAAACCGTCACCATTACCAATACGGTTTCTGATTTTAAAGGTGGCAGTAATGAATAAATTCACCCTGATTTTAACAGCCTTGGCGATCCCGTCTTTTGCACTAGCAGAACAGCGTATCCCGGCAACCGAGCAGATTCCGCATGTCGTAGCGGTATCCAAGCGTGATTTAAGCCGCATTGCAATCGAAGGCGGCCGGATTGCCTCGTGGAAATTCATGGATGGCGATCTGGACATCCAAAAAGACCAGCGTACCGGCCAACTGTTTGTCCGCAGTCTGATCGGCCGACCGACCAATCTTTATATCATCAGCGAAGAGGGCAAAACCTATCTGTTGGTTTTGAAACCGTCTGCCAAACACGGGGACAGCATCATCATCGATGAAGCAAATTCAAAACGCAGTGAGGCTGTCTTGCTCGCTTCTCAAAGCGGTCCTATGCCGGTCACCACCAATTCCAGCGAATATGTACGTGCCATCAAGCAGTTAATGACCTCCATCATGAATGGCCATGGTGCAGACATGGGGATGCGCCGCAGTCAGACCTACCGCACCATTCCGTTATGGAAAAACACGGTATTTGTCCAAACCGGTCAATATACGGCTGCAGATATGCAGGCCTACAGTTATGCATTGACCAATACCGGCGCATCCGCGATGGAAATTAAAGAACAGGAATTTTACCGTCCCGGTGTTTATGCAGTTGCGGCCAAAAAGCATGTTTTGCAGCCGGGTGAGATGACTGAGGTTTACGTCATCGCGAAACTGGGAGGGGATTGATGCGCGTCAATATCAAAAAACCCAAATTAACCCAGGCCAGAAAACGACAGTTGGCCATTGCCGGACTGTCAGCATCCGTTCTGGCGGGCATCGTCGGCAGTGCCGTTTACGTAATTCAATCCGGCAAAGCCGCAAACCAAGCCAGGTTGCAACAGCAGACCAAGCAGCAAATCACGGCTACAGGATTTGCCAGTCCTCAAACCGGCATCGGCGAAAACTCGCTCTGGATGGCGGAAGAGGGAGCCAAAGTTACCGATATGGAACGCAAAATCAGCGAGCTGGAATTAAAACTGGCCCGTCAAGAAGAGGCAAAACAGAACCAACAAAGCAATGCCGGTGGTGCAGCCAACGGGCCCGACGGCTTGGGCAAGCCCGGCAGCATCAGCGGCTTGGGCAATAACGGCCAGTTACCGCCTCCCCCGCCAGCCGGAACACTGCCATCGGGCACGCAAACAGCAGGAATCCCGGGCAATACACCTACCGAACGGAAAATCGTTTCCGGCAATATGAATGACCCAGAGCCGGATGCTGCAGGTTCAACCGGCGCGGCGGTTGTTGCCGGACAGGTCAACTCTTCAGGCAACCGCGTATCTGAAAACATGCGTGAAGCAGAGTGGGTGCAGTTCAAGACACCCCGCAAGAACATCGAAACAGTAGAGGACGGCGGCAACAACACCGTCAGTCGAGGCAAGTTTCGGGCGCGAGACTCCTATATACCCAGCGGTACCTTTTTCCGATCTGTGCTGCTGGGCGGAGTGGATGCGCCCACCGGGGGTGAAGCACAAAATGCCAGCCCCCACCCCGTTTTAATGCGCGTGACCGATTTCGCGCAATTACCGAACCGCTTCAAATACAACTTCCGCGAATGCTTTATTACCGGGCAAGCTTACGGCGATATCTCAGCCGAACGCGCCTATATCCGCCTGGATAAATTGAGCTGCGTCGGCACAGATGGACGCGCAATCGATATGCCGGTGAAAGGTTATGTAGCGGGTGAAGACGGCAAAACAGGTGTTCGCGGTAACTTGGTAACCAAACAGGGGCAAGTGTTGGCCAATGCACTGTTCGCAGGCGTACTCAGCGGCCTGGGACAGGGTGTTTCCGATGCCTTCAAGGTCACCAGTGATACGGCCTTCGGCTCCACGACCTCGGTACGCGGTAGCGACCAATACAAAGCAGGTGTGGCCAGCGGTTTGGGCAATGCCGCCGACCGTCTGGCCCAATACTACATCAAGTTGGCGGATAAGGTATTTCCCGTAGTGGAAGTCAATGCAGGACGTGAAGTGGATGTCGTTTTGACCCAAGGCATCGAAATCGACACGAGTGAAACCAAATAAAGGTGTGAATATGATGGATTTTCTTCTGAAAAAAGTGATGTTTATAGGGTTGGCGTCTTTGTTTGCCCAGTTGGTTCACGCAGATGCCGGAGCTGTCGGGAACAGATTGCGGGAGCTGTATCCGAATACTTCGTTCAAGTCGGTCAAACCGACACCGATGGCCTCCATTTACGAAGTAACGATGGGCGACAACATTGCCTATGTTCAGGAAAACGGCCGCTATTTTATTTTTGGCGCACTGTACGACATGCAGGCTCAGAAAGATTTGACCGAGCTTTCGCGTGCAGCGGTAACACAGCAGGCTTATGCCGATCTGCCGTTTAAAAACGCCATCAAGATTACCAAGGGCAACGGCGGTAAAGGGAAGCGCGAGTTTGTTATTTTTTCCGATCCGGATTGCCCGTTCTGCCGCCGTCTTGAAGAGACCTTGGCAGGCATGACTGATTACACGGTCTACGTTTTCCTGTTCCCGATTAAGTCTTTGCATCCTGAAGCAGTTGCCAAGGCAGAGCATATTTGGTGCGCCAAGGACAAGAAAAAAGCCTGGCACGATTATGTTCTGCTGAATCAGGAACCTGCAGTCAAAACCTGTAAAAACCCGGTTGCAGACAATATTGCGTTGGCCGACCGTCTGAAGATACGCGGTACCCCGACCATGATTCACAAGGACGGCCGCCGAACATCGGGGGCCATGCCGCGTGCCCAATTTGAAAAATGGTTGAACGGAGGTTGAATATGAAGCACATCGTATTGGCCGGCCTTTTATTTGCCTTGGGCGGCTGTTCAACCCTCTCCATGTCCGGGTACGGTGGAACGGAACAATTCCGCTGTAGTAACGATTTCGGGCAGAGCGGCGAACCGTACTGCAATTCCATTTCAGAAAACTACGATGCCTCAATAGCCGGCCTGCTTAACAATACCGATATGGCCAAACGGGCAGGGCAACCCTACAGCGAACAGGGTGTACGAACCCTGATGAACACGCCCGGATACGCTTCAGGCACGCCGGTTCGTTCTCAAAACGAGATTGCCCGGATTTGGATTGCCCCGTATTTGGATTCAGACGGCGACTTGGTCGATCAAAACTTCACTTATGTGGTACTCAATCAGGGTAAATGGCTGATTGAACACAACCAGCAAAACATTATGGACGAATACCGTCCGGTTCGGTTGCTGGGCGGCCGTCCCGAAGCTCAGAAAAATACCGGCAATACTGCCGGCAACGGTACAACAGGAAACGACAGGGTGCCGGATGTCGGTGTCAGCCTGAATCTGAAAGACTTAGGCGGAGCGACACCCGCAGCCAATCAGTAGAAAGGTTACAAAATGGGGATGTTTGGCAAGTTCAAACACTGGCTGGCCGGCTCGGATGATGTCGATGCCCCGATGGAGGCTATGCACAACAACCCGGCCGACCCGGCTTTCGAGCACTTGAGCGATTATCTGAACTACGGTGCTTACGACCCGAAAACCGAGTTGTTCCTGCTTAAAACAGGCTCGGATAACAAGCCTTTGGGTATGGGATTTACCATTGAGCTGAATCCGTTTCTGGGCGCAGACGACGACCTGGTCGGTAAGCTGGGCAATCTTTATGCCTTGCTGCCCGAAAAAACACCGATACAGGTACAGATTTTCGGATCCCCGGATTTGCGCGGCTTTTTGAAAGCCTATGAAACCATACAGAGCAGCCGGGCAGAGGACGATCCGATGCAGCCGGTTTTTCAGACTTTGGCTCAGAAACGCACCGAGTATTGGCGCAAAGGTACTCAGGAGTTGCTGGTTAAAAACTCTACTGTCCGGCTGCGTACCTTACGCTGCATTTTGAGCATCAACCTAGATATCTCGCCGGACAATCCCACCGAGGTTTCACGTGCAGTTTCATTGCTGGGCCGTATGCGTGATTCGCTGCGTTCGCTGCAGATTTACGATCGCACCTGGACACCGGTTGATTTAAAGGAATGGTGCAGCCTGATGCTCAATCCGAACCGGATGTTTATCGACCTGACCAAGGAGCTTGATCCGGTTTGGGATGAAACCCGTTTTCTGAACGAGCAGATGGTCGAAACACGAACTTCCCTCAAGGTTATGGACAGTGGCTCCGGTTTGCGCTTCGGACACAGAGATAACGAAGACTGTGTCATTGCCCGCTGTTATTCCGTCAACCTCTATCCTGAAGAATTCCATTTGGCAGGAATGGGGGCACTGATTGGCGATGCGGTAGACAGCAATATGAGTTACACCTCGCCGTTTTTGATTTCGATGACCATGTTCAAAGAAGAATACGACGTGGCTCAGAATACCATCACGTTGAAAGCCGCACGTGCCACACAGACGGCCGATTCCAAAATGGCAGCCGTGATGCCGCAGGCCATCAAGCAAAAGCGGGATTACGGTGTCTGCCTGAGTGCCTTCGGCAAAGGGGGAGGCGGCACCGTCAAGCTGATGCACCAAGTCGTGCTGTGGGAGCGGCCGCAAAACATCAATCTGGCCGAAAGCCAGGCGGAAAGTATCTGGAAATCAGAAGGCTTCGGCCTGTACCGTGACCAATATCTGCAGCTGGGATCCTACCTGACCGCGCTGCCCATGGCCACTGACAAAGAAGTGGTGAAATATCTGAACAGCAAAAAACGCTGGCATACCAAAACCATGACCAATGCCATCTGTATGTCACCGATTATCGGTGAATGGCACGGCTTGGGCGAGCCGGTTATCGGACTGTTCGGCCGACGCGGCCAGGCAATGGGCATCGACCTGTTCGCCAATCCGGCCGGCAACTATAACTTTGCCATCATCGGCGCTTCCGGGTCGGGCAAATCGTTCTTCGCCAACGAAATTGTCCGCAACTATATGGGCTTGGGCACGCAAATTTGGATTATCGATGTCGGCCGCTCTTACGAAAAGTTCTGCCAAATGATTGGCGGGCAATACATCGAATTCACATATGAAGCCAAGCTCTGTTTCCCGCCGTTCCAAATGGTTACGGAGATTCACGAAGACATCGAGTTGCTGAAGCTGATTTTCTGCCTGATGGCGTCCCCATCTGATTCATTGACAGAGCAGCAGGAAGCCAAGCTGCAGCGGATTATCGAAGATGTATGGTACGAGCACGGTAAGAACGGCACTGTTGACCATGTGATGGAACGCTGTCTCAACTGTTTGATTACAGGCACCGATGAAAACGGGGTTCCCGGGGAGCGCGATTTGGCTATGGTTGCAGTAGCCGACCAACTTTATGCCTACTCCAGCCAAGGCATCTACGGCCAATACTTCAACGGAACATTGAATGTTGAATTCACCAATGACTTGGTGGTGCTTGAGTTGGAGGAGCTGAAGACCAAACCCGACCTGCAGCAAATCATCATGCAGATGATTATGTACCGCATCATGCAGGGCATGTACCTGTCCCGCAGCCAGTACAAAATCATGATGATTGACGAGGCATGGGCATTACTTGGCGACACCGGCTCAGCTGCCCGTTTCATCGAGGAAGGCTACCGCCGTGTCCGTAAATACAAGGGAGCCTGCGGGACGCTGACCCAAGGTGCCAATGACTATTACAAAACCAAAGCAGCCGAAGCGGCTTTGGAGAACGCAGACTTTGTCTTCCACATGCGTACCGGTGCCAAGTCCCTGAAGACGATAGAAGAAAAAGAGCCGTTCGAAGTGAACAGCGGGGTGATGAAAATTTTGCGCAGCCTGTCTAAAACCGACTACTACAGCGAAATTTTCATTTCCACACCGATAGGTTACGGTGTCGGCCGTCTGTACTCGGATCCGTTTAACGCACTGGCTTCCAGTTCCAAAGCGGATGACGTAGAAGCGGTGGACCATTACCGTCGCGAAGGCTTGAATATGGCACAGGCAATTGAAAGCGTGTTGGCCGACCGAAGCAAATACCACTGAAGGAAAAAATCATGACACAGCAAGATAAGCAGAACAGGCCGTCTGAAACTGCCTCAGTAGCAGAAAAACAGCAACAGCATGTTCCAATGAACTCCGGAGCCGGTGCAGATGAAACCGAGAGCATTTCCCTGGTGCAAATCTTGATCGGGCTGATGGCTGCTACAGCATTCGGATTGAGTCTTTGGAATACTTTCAAGCCGTCTGAAAAAAGCATCCATATCATCGATCTGGCTGGTATTTCGATGAATTACCAGCAACAGGCACGCAACCAGGGGTTGCAAGACGGTATTACCGAGCAGCAGCGCAGTGCGATTCTGGCCAACTACCAAGCCAAAATGAATACGCTGCAACAGGTCATCGAAGAAAAAGTCCGTGAATGCGGATGTAATATTTTTGTCAAATCTGCCCTAGTCGGCCGTTACGAAAACGTAATCGATCTGACCGGCGATGTGGTGGCCGAATTGGACAAGCGCATCCCGGCCTCTGCTGTTGTGACCTCTCCCAACCAACCCCAGACAGGCTCAGCCCCAACGGTTACACCGCCTCAAACGCTGTCGGATGAAGGGAAGGGTACTGCGGTCAATCCACAGTAAAACGGATAGGATGGCAGATGATGAAAGTCGACTCTAAAGAGTACTTCAAAAATCTATATATTGTGTTTTCATTGCGCTATGCGTCTATTTTTCTACTATTGGTAGTAATTTTCCTAGCATGGAGCAAATACTTCGGTTTTGCCGTCAATGCTTCGCATTCTTTGCCGCACAAACTCTACCTGATTCAGAAAAGCCGCAACCATCTGGCCGATCTGAAGCAGGGCGATTATGTAGCCTACGCTTGGCAAGGCGAGTTCTACCCGGTCGGCACGCAAATGGTGAAACGGGTGGCCGGATTGCCCGGCGATACGGTCAGCCGATCCGGACGGGAATTTTTCGTCAATGGCACCGCAGTCGGGCGCGCCAAAGAATTTTCTTTGAAAGGCGCACCCCTGGAGGCTTCTTCCTTTGAGGGCAGTATCCCCAAACGCTTTATGTGGGTTGCGGCCGACCATCAGGATAGTTTGGACAGCCGTTACGAAATAGCCGGACTGATCCATTCTGGGCAGATTATCGGCAAAGCCATCCCGATTTTTTAAGGATACCGCTATGAAACTCAAAAAAGCACTCATTGTATCAGTGGGTTTGCTTGCATTATCGGCAACGGGAGCCGGTTCCTTGATTGCAGCCAACAACAGCCATTTTTCCGAAAAAATCGGCCCGACTTATCCGATTGCCGAGAAACACGCAATCCATGAGATTCAGACCCGCCTGAAAGAGCGCCAGGACAGCGGAGAATTGGAACGTATGCAGCGTGAAGTGCAGGAACGTATCAACCGGTCCGCGCTGAATCTGGCTCCGGTAGAAGGCTTGGAAACAGCTGAAAAATCATCTGTGCGTTATTTCGAACCGTCCTACACATTGCCGGAAAACATTTACGACCACGAAAACCGCATCATTGCCACGGCCGGTACGGTAATCAAGCCGTTGGAAGTGGCACCGATTCCGTTCAAAATGTTCTTTTTCGACGGCCGCGAACCGGCGCAAGTCGATTTGGCAGCCAAGCTGGCCAAAGAACACGGTGAGGCCTTTATGCCGATTCTGACGGCAGGCGACTGGTATGAGCTGTCTGCCCGAATGAATCAGGCCGTCTATTACGACCAACAAGGCAAGATGAGCCGCAGTTTTCAATTGAGTGAAGTCCCCAGTCTGGTATCACAAGAAGGCCAGCGCCTGCGTATTGAGGCAATGAAACCATGATTCGATACATAATCCGCACTCTGACAGCCTTGGCCGCCATCGTTTCCTTGGCAACGGCTTCTGCGGCCGATGCCGGTACCGACATCGGTAATCCCGGCAATAAATTGGTCTGTCAGGGGAAATTCCTTAATCCGATAACCGATATCTGCTGGAGCTGTATGTTCCCGATTACGATTGGCGGAAACATCAAGTTGAATAACAACAATCAGGAAGACAACAGCTCAACTCCCGGTGATTGGTTTTGCGCCTGCGACAAACCGAGTAGGGCAGGGGTAACGGTTTCGTTTTGGGAACCCACCCATTTGGTTGAAGTTGTCCGTACGCCGTTCTGTATGGTCAGCCTCGGCGGTATTTCGCTTAAAGGGAAAACCACGATAGACGCAAGCCAAACAACCAGTCAGGCACAGGATGCCAACTGGCTGCAAAAACTGTTCGGCGGCGCACACAAGCGCGGCCGTCAGGAAAACAGTGCCAGCCACAATGCCTTTTATCAGGTGCACTGGTATCGCAATCCGGTGATTTTTTGGTTGGAATCCTTGCTTGATAACGACTGCATCGAACAGGGCGTTTTAGATATCGGCTGGATGACGGAATTGGATCCGACTTGGAAATATCCGTCTTTAGCCGTTTACCAAGCGCCCGATTCGGCACTGTTTGCCAATGTGATTTCGCAAGCTGCCTGTGCAGCAGACTGTGTCAAAGCCTCCACGGGCTTCCCTTACAGCAAACTGTATTGGTGTGCAGGCTGTCACGGCAGCATCTATCCGCTTTCCGGTTGGATGTCAGGACACTTCTCCGAAGTACAGGCAGCTAAGCTGATGGTTACACGTATGCAGGCAAAAATGCACCGTGACCTGGTTGCCTGGCGCTCATCAGGTAAGGATTCGATTTGCGGTTACAAACTCAATCCGGTGATGGACAAACAAAACTACAAGATGGCGATGACGTATCCGGTAGCTGCCCGAAAATTCAACGGCCGCTGCTGCGATCCTATCGGCCGCTCGACTCTGGTGCGCGACAGCGGTAAGGCGTTCCCTTATAAAGGTACTCAGTTTGCCTTCCAGTTGTTCCGCAAGCGTGACTGTTGCGGTGCGTATTCTTACAGCGAATAAGGAAAGGACTTTGAGATGCAAAGCGAAAAATTTCGGGTAACCATGGTGGCTGCAGCCTGTATGCTTGCCGTTTTAGGTGGCCTGCTGGCTGTCGTCGAAGTCCGTGCCTCATCCGTTGATGTCGATGCAGCCTCCAACCGCTTGCGCTCTACGCTGCAAAAGGTGGAGCAGGGCAGTAATCCGAACGTCGGTAACGAGCGCAAACAACCGGAAGTGCCCGATTTACAGGGCATCCGCCATCAAGTGCCTGATATTCGCGATTACGGCCATCAGAAAAAAGTCGATGTTGATCCGATGAGCATTGCCAAGCGTTACAGCTCGGCCCGACAACCTGATTTAGCCGCCGCTGACAAAGGCGATTTGCTGGTATTCGTTTCTTTTTCGATGCCGGAAGCCAGTCTGAAGCGGATTGCCCACGAAACCGCCCGAGCAGGCGGTGCAATGGTGATTCGGGGCTTCAAGGACAGTTCGATGAAGGCCACTATTCAGGCGGCGCAGGAAATTGCGGCCCTTCAGGGGGATTTATTGATTCATCCGGATCTGTTCGATCACTACAACATCACCGAAGTCCCGACCACAGTATTGGCCCGCAGCGGTGACGAGGGGCTTGATAGTTGCAGCGGCAATGCCGATGAAGGTATGTGCACCGAGCACCTGCAGGTGCGCGGTGATGTCTCCCTGCATGCCGCATTGGAATATTTCATCAACAACAAGGCCGACGAAAAACTGATAAAAATTGCCGAGGCCAAGCTGGCGAAATTAGGCGGTGCAAAATGAACGTCAAAACCTTGAGTGCCTGTGTTTTATTCTGGGTATTTCAGACGGCCTCGGCAGCAGATTACAGCGGATACCTGAAAGAATTGGGCGGTTTGGGCAGCGGTACCAGCAAAAACATTACCGCACCGGAAAAATATACGCCGCGCTATACCGACAATCCGCCGAATGCCGAACAGTATTACGGTGGCGGCCTGTCGCTGCCGACTAGCTACGGTGAGGCCAAAATTGCCGGCTGCCGCGACAATGTCGCCGATTCCGACCTGTATCTGCGTCAGGAATGCGAAGGCGTGAATTTCATCGCCAACAACAAAACCCAGCGGCCGGACGTAACCCTGAGAGCCCGGGAAAAACTGATTACCGGGACGCAAAGCATTGCCGGCGACCCGGCCGAGACGTTGGATAAATACAAGTGGCGTTATCCGCTCAATGCCGACGGTAGTGTCGGCTCGATTCCGTCTACTGCCTGCCCGACCGAGACTATTACGGTTCCGGCGGTGAAGTCCGTTAAAAACTGCAGCGAATACTATGGAGCCGAGCTGTTCTTGTGCGAAGCAGCCTTAAAAGTTACCGTTGATCCGAACTGGAACTACTCCTGTCTGGAAACCAAATACCAGCACGAACGTTACAGCTGCTCCAAGAAACTTAAGGTGACCTGCGAGCAGGCTCCCGACTGCACTACGGCAGGTGTGGAGGCCGGCACCATGCAGGGGGATATGCAGCTCTCTTTTGTGAAAAACGGAGGTGATACGGCACATACCTTGACGTTCGGCTCCATTGGTGACGATTATTTCAGAAATAACCAGTACGACCGGGAAATGATGGTCAAAATTAAGAATCTGAAGCAATTATCAGTTTTTACTCTAAAACGTGTTGAATACGATGACTGGCTGGTTGTGAAGGTCAATGATGCCATTGTATACAGTAGTTACGGTAATCAAATGTTGTCTGCTGATTTCAGTAAAAATAGTAACTTTACTAAGCCACGAACGGCAGTATTGGATGAAAGCGGTAACCGGATAGGTGCTGCTGAGCGTAAAACATCTTGGAAAAAAGATCTTAATATTGACATCAGACCCTATTTGAAAGAAGGCGATAACATGATTTGGACACGCACCATAGCTGGTGGCGGTGGTGAAAGTGCAGCGATTTTCAACGTACACCAATATTGTGAACCGATTTGCACAGAATCGTGGGAAAACGGTTGTGGTGAATTTGAGAACAAGGTGCGCCCATGAGGAAACTGCTCTCGTTTTGCGTGCTGGTCTGCCACTTGATGCTGCTGACGGCACCATCTGTCGCGGCGGCGCGGGAGAAAAGTACCTGCGTTTTAAAATCGCATACCTGTGTAGACGGGCCGTCGACCAAAAACATCAACGGCGTGGACATTACCCGTGAATGTTGGGAATACAAAGACGAATACGAGTGCTTGGAGGACGACCCGGCCAATTTTTGCGAACCGTTGAAAAATACGGCCGCGAAGTGTGAAATCGAAGGCCAGACATGCCTGGAAACCCAAAACGGCGAGTGTCTGCGCTATACCCATCAATACTCGTGCGATGTCGACTTAAAGACTCTGCATGGCGGCCAGCTGCCGCCCCAGGTTACCGAACGGCCGCATACCCATCACATTTCGTCGGAATGGGATACTGCGGCATGTGATGCAAAAGGAAAAAACTGCAAAGCGGTCACTACCGAGTGCATCGAAGGCCCCGCAACAAAGGTTATTAACGGTATTCCGGTGACACGCGACTGCTGGAAGCAGCAGCGAACCATGCAATGCGCCACAGGTAATGACATCGACACCTGCAGTGCCTACGAAGAGAACGCAGCCTGTTCTCTGACCGACAACAAGTGCAGCCATACCCTGCCTGACGGCGCCTGCCAGGTTCGAGACAAAACCTACACCTGTATCGATTCTCCTGCCGGCACCAAAGAAGTCAGCAGCTGCGAAGACCGGGATTTCGCGTCTACGATGACCGCAATGGAAATGGCACGTGAATCCCAGCGCTATTACGACCCGACGGCGCAGCAGTTCTTCAAGGGGGAGTCCAATAAGTGCAGTATCAAGCTGGGCGGTGCGTTAGATGGTGTATTGGGTGGTGACTGTTGCAAAACCCAAGCAGAACCGGGCGGGATGGTTGACTTCGCAGTACAAACAGGAACAAGTACGGCCGCTTCTTATCTTATGAGCAGTGTAGCAAGCCATTACACGTATACCACCATGTTCACCAATGTAGCAGCACAATCATTGGGAACATCATTATCCGCTGCCGGTGGTCTGGTGGGTACCAGCTCCGTTGAAGCATTAGGATTTACTGCCACAGGGGTGGAGGGTATGGGGGTCATCGTAGAGTTTAATCCGGTTTCATTTGGCGCAGCCATTGCCGTGATGGCTTTGCAGCAATGGTTGTCTTGTGAACAGGACGAGATTCTGACCGCCATGAAACGCAAGGCAAACCTCTGCCATTATGTTGGTTCCTATTGCGGCTCAGAGGTTTTGGGTGCTTGCGTGAAAAAAGTAGAAAGTCAGTGCTGCTATATTTCGAAGCTGGCCAAAATCGTTAACGTCGGCGGCCGGGAGCAGTTGGGACGCGACTGGGGGACACCGGAGAACCCGAGCTGCGAAGGTTTTACGGCACAGGAACTGGAAAGCCTGGATTTTTCCAAACTGGATCTGGCGGAGTTCTATGACGAGATTTATGCGAATATGAGTAATGTAGCCAAACAGGCCGGCAATGCGGCTGCAGTGGCGAAGAAAAATGTGGAGAGCGGCAGCAATGCGGTTAAAAACTACTATGACCAGTAAAGCTTTGGCAGCTATGTTACTAACAACGGCTGCAACAGCTTTTGCGGCACAACCCTATACGGGCGGTATCGCCTTGGATAAAACGGAAAAACTGGCCCAGACATCGATTCCGTTGCCGAACGGACGGCCGGATGCCGTTTTGGCTTTAGCTATGCGCCACGGCCGTGCAAAAGGCCATTTCAGCGGTCGTGCAGCAGCAGCCATCAAACAGCAATACGGCAAGGAGATTCCAATCCATGTCGAGGCCGTCAAAAAAGAGGCCGTCAAAGGCAAAGCCGACTGCAACAAGGTAACTTTGACCTTTAAAACTACGCCCGAATTCGAACGTATGGCTCCGACACAGTCGGTGGATATCGAAGTCTGTCCCAACAGAAACAAATAGGGTACACAACCATGAAAAAAGTCCTGATTTCACTTTTTACAGCAGTCTCTGTCAGCATCTCCGGTGTCCATGCTTCCGGTATGGGCTGGTACGATGAGGATATCTGGAGCAAGGAGGATCGTGCTTTCTTGTGGTATCCGGACCCGAAGGCACAGCAAAAAAAAACTGCACAGCAGCCGTCACCACCGCCGGTCATGCTGCCTCAAAATGAGCTGGCCGCATTCGATATGCTGCAAAAACAGGTTGATGAAGCCCGTAAAATCGCCATCATGAACCCGACCCCCGAGAATCTGAAGCACTATGTCACCATGCAGGAGGTCGTAATGTCGAAATCGGCGGCCTTTACCGACCAGTGGCAGCGCGTAATTTGGCAGAATCCCGAGTTGGATTACAGCCAGCATGGCCGGCCGAACAACCAGCTGGCTCAGCAGCAGTATGACCATAATCGCCAGCTGCAGAAGCAGGAGGCTATCCGCAAGCTGGCCGGTGAAAACGGTATTTTGTTCGTTTTTCGATCGGATTGTCCTTATTGTCACACCATGGCACCCATCCTGAAGCAGTTTGCAGCAACCTATGGGGTTAAGGTGATGCCGGTCAGCTTAGACGGCCAAGGCATCGGTCACTATCCGAATGCATTGCCGAACAACGGTATTGCCCAACGCCTGAACATTACCACGGTGCCGGCTATGTATGTGATGGATACCAAAACTCAGAAATTTACACCTATCGGTTTCGGCGTGATGGCTCAGACCACATTGGAAGACCGCTTCTTGGCGTTCTCTAAACCGGTGGGAACGGTTTATTGATACTTTTGAGAATATGCTGAAAATGGGAGAATCTGTATGGAAACTTATTACTGTGTTATAGAGGGCATCATTGCCGAGTCTAAGAATCCTTGCTTTATTAGCAAGTCATATTCAGAAGCCTATAATTTTACTCAAGTATGGATGCAGAAACGAAGTGCACAATTAGTTGAAATGGACGCAGATTATCAATTTCAGAAAGATGAAAATATTGATTTTTGGGCAGTCGGAAATCATGCCAAAGGGATGGATTTTATTTGGATTGTCAAATTTGAGAATGGATTGCCCAAGTATGAGTGATGGGGAACACCAAATTTCCCCATCACAGAAATATTACAGTAATACCAAGCTTAAGAATTTTAAAGAAGGGATGACGACTTCGTAATTATATGCTCGCTCATTAAATGTAGGACTTATAAAGTATGCCTTTAATCGATAATCTTCTTGCTCATAGAATATCTTCAAATGTTCGACGGTAACAATAAGTTTTCATCTGATGAGAGTCCATGTACAAAGTAACATATTTATTTTCAATTCGTTTATTAAAAGTCAGTTTGAATCCCTTACCAAATCGTTCTAATTTAGAAACTTCGGCAATATATACTCCATTAAAACGAGTATTATCCCAAACTTTATAAAATCTTCGAAAGAACCAACATAGGCGTTGTATGCCTTCTCCGGGGATTTCAAACGTAACTTGTTCAAATTCTTCGTCACTCAACTTTTTCTTGTTTTCAATGTACATACGGACTAGATTTTCCAGCTGATTACTGCGTCGCGAGATTAATCCAAGAGAAGAAGCACTTCGTTTTGCCGATGAAGATCCAGATGAGTTTGGAGATGAGCTTTCAAAATCAGAAGGGGCGTCATCAGCAATAATAATGGCAGCGTTATCTGTTTCCGTCGGCCTTTCAAAAATATCAATCCGATGTATCAGTTTTTGTTTGAAAACACGTTGCTGATATTGTTCAACACTTTCTCCGGGCTTGCGTGCTTGTTGGGAGTATAAAGCATCCTTTATCCAATCACAGTTGTTGGAATGATGTTGTCGAGGATAAAGCTTGAAAGTAGGAGTTTGTTTGGTAGACTCATTTAATGGGGTCGTGTAGTGGGTTGCTTGAATTTGTGTTCTTTTACCGTTTTCTTGGCAGCAACAAGGATCACTGCACAAGAAATGGAATTTTTCATGCAACGACTGATTGGCAAATTCTCTCCGAGCATCATCAATGTAGACTTTTTTGCCTAATTCTACACAGTATGCTATATCCATTAATCCCCCTTATTTAATCCAGTTTTCCAAATACAGACCGTCTACGCGTTCAAATTCCTTGGTGTTATTGCTGACCAGTGGGATGCCTAAAGACAAGGCGTGAGCTGCAATTAAAAGGTCAAGACTGCCGATAGGCATACCCTTGCTTTGTAAATGTTGGCGAACACGGGCATAATGCCAGATAACAGAATCGTCAAAAGGCAGAATATCCAAAGGGGTTAAGAACTTCATTAAAGCATCTTTGTTTTTGGAAGAATTTGATTTTTCTACGCCAAATGCCAATTCGCAGGCCGTAATGCTGGATATGGCGATCTCACCCGGAGTATATTGTTCAAACTTTTCAAATACATATTTCGGTTTCTGATTAATAATGTAAATGCAGATATTGGTATCCAACAGATATTTGTAGCTCATAAAATTTCGTCCCGGATTTGCTCAACCTGCGGTTCGCGCTCCAATACGAAACCGGGTTCAAATTCTTCAACTGCTTGAGCCATGTTCTGCCAACTGTTTTCCTTTGGAATCAGTAATACGCCGCCGGCAAAGTGTTTGATAAAGACCTCTTTTTCTTCAAATCTAAACTCTTTAGGCAGTCGAACTGCCTGTGAACGGCCGTTGATAAATATTTTAGCTGTTTGCATCGTTTTTCCTTTGATATATTTCAATGAAGTATATCATCGGACGAAATTAGAGTTCAACTCCTTGCAAACAATTCCCCTGTTTATACAATCCCTAATCAATTTCCGCTATACTGCTATACATCATCAAGAATAATGACTGCACCCATTATGCTTAAATTCAAACAATTCAGTATCCGTAACTTCAAATCTATTGACCAAATCAGTTTGGATTTCAATAATCTGACCTGCATCGTGGGCATGAATGGTGCCGGGAAAAGCACAATTCTTCAGGCCTTAGACTTTACCTCACAACTCATGGTGGGCCGCATTGATGAGTGGCTGGAGCAACGTGGCTGGAATATCAGTCAACTGACCAATCAAAACTTAAAATCCAAAGCCAAGAATAGTTTTATTCGTATTCAAATGGTACTTGAATGGAGTTTTCAGGAAAACCCGAAAGATGTCAGAGAACTGGTTTGGGATGCCGAGTTCGATGTACGCCGGCTCAAATGCAGAGATGAGAGTCTGACTGTTAATGGGGAGGTAATCTTTGCATCAACCGGCTTAGATTTTTCGGTATCAGGCACACCCAATCCAACCGAAATACTGTGGGACTATACCGGATCAATGCTTTCATCTATGACGGAATCTTGGTTTGATCAGCACCGTTTCCTGAAGAAGATACAGGAGGCACTTCTTGGTATTTCCTCATTGGAGCTGTTATCACCTGCCATTCTGAAAAAAAGCTCACGTTCGCCGGTAGGTCGTATCGGCATCAGCGGAGAGAATCTTGCCAGCTTTATACACGGATTAACCAAGAGCCAACAGGAAGATTTAGTTCATAACCTGCGGATTTTCTATCCGAATCTAAGCCGTATCAATACCAAGAAAAAAGTCGGGGGGTGGATAATATTGGGATTTGAGGAGCAATTTAAGAATCAAAAAACCATTTCCGACTCGGTACATATTAATGACGGTTTATTAAGAATTTTAGCGGTTCTGGCGCAACAAAAACACGGCTCACCAACTTTATTGTTACTGGATGAGATCGAAAACGGCATTAATCAGGAAATTATGGGTAAGTTGGTTGAGTTTCTGTCTTCCTCCGGAATTCAGGCTTTAATTACCACGCACAGTCCCTTATTGCTCAACTACCTTTCAGACGAACAGGCTGTTGAAAGTGTGTATTTTACCTACCGCACCGATACTGGCAGTTTGAACTTGAAAAAATTCTTTGAAGTAATCGACCATCCGGAGATATTGGACTTTGCCGGCCCGGGGGAAGTCTATGCAAATACGGATTTGAAACATCTGGCTGATAAGTGTCGTCTCCTTGATATGGAAAATTCGGAGCCAAAAAAATGATTTTTGTTTTATCAGGAGAGGGGCCAACTGACTTAGGGAAAAATATATTGGGCAAAGACGGCATCGAATTTGTACCAGGGCCTGTCACTTATTTTGTGGACGGACTCTATCGGGAAAAATACCAATATTCTTTACTGGAGAGTAATCCCGAGCAGTTTTGTCTGATTTCCGAAAGTGATTTAAGTCGGTTTGCCAAATCTGAGAAAGGGCAAAATCGCAGGAATATACTGATTCCAGGCATTAAGAACCATCATTTGAAGCCTCATGGTTTTATGGCTAGAGCCCTGGGTTGGAAGGCTGAAAAAATCAAAGAAGATACAGGTGAGGAATGCGTTATTCCTGTCTTTTTTCGGGATACTGATTCAAATGATGAAAAAGACTACCAAGAAAAATTGATTTCGATAGATACCGGTTTTGCCGCAGCCGGCTTTCCAAACAGGGGAGTGGCAATATTGGCCAAACCAAAATCTGAAGCATGGCTGCTTTGTTTGGCAGATCATTATCAAAACGGGCATCTTTATGAAAATGGCCCTGCAAATGATGCTTCTCCTAATTCTTTAAAATCACAGCTCGCCAAGAAAATTAATCCGGATGGAGAAAACCCACTGCTTTCCGCCGAACAGCTGTGCTCTTATGTGAAAGGTATCGAACAAATTGATTTTGACAGGATGTGCGAACAGCTCTCAAGTTTTGCCCAGTTTGTACACCGATTCCAGAAAGCAATAAACGCTGAGCAAGATTAATTAAATGAAACTGCTTGCCTATACCACTCAGGACGGTTTTGAAACCGTCACTCCCTTATCGGCCAAATCACGGAACTTGGCCGTCATTTACAGCCGCCACGCACCGGGTTGCCGCTTAGAGATGTATGTCAATCGGCGCGGCAGCAATCACTTCTTCGCCTATAAAGGCGAACGCTGTTCAGACGGCATCACAGAACCCGAATCGCTGACTCATACCTTATGCAAAACCGTTTTGAAAGAGCTTGCTGATGAAGGTTTGCCTACCGAACTGAAACTGACCCATAAAGGCAGACGTTGGGATTATCCTGTACCGGTTATCCTGACATCAGGCGCGTTCGAGTACCCGATTCAAGCCAATGGCCATCAGTATTTTATCGACACCTTCTGTACCTTCCGTCAAGAAAACATATCGTTCCTGAAGTCCTATGCCTGTAAATGGGGTGGTCAGATTGCCTTTGAATTTTTCCATACCAGCGGTCTCGCGGCCAACAGTCCGAAATGCAGAGATTTGGAGCGTATGGGTATTCCCGTTATTCAGGTGGCTGCCCGAGAAGGGGATTTCCTGTATCTGGACGAAGACACACTGATCGGTAAAACCGATCAAGAAGCCATGGAGCAGATTGAATTGCACCGCCAAAAAATCCGCAATGCCTTTAAAAAGCAGATTATCGGCGTATTGTTCAATTCTCCTGTCTCAGAGGCTTATGAAGCTGCGCAAGAACTGTACGGCAGCTTAGAGACAGCATTGCAGAGGATTAAGGACTTGGAACAGGAAAACCAAGCTCTGGTGGCTGGAACAGAACTTCTTTCGGACAAAGTCAAACAGCTGACGCTGGAACAGGAACATTACCTGTACCGTATCGGCGAAATGGCTCAAAAAACAGCTTCGGAGCAGGCATCGGTTCAGCCTGCTCAGGAAGTGCCTAAACCCATGGGTTTATGGGCAACGCTGAGGCGCATATTCAAATAAAAATCAGATTATCTGGTTAATCCGTTACCGGGACAGCCGGTTGACTATTGAGTTGGAAATGGACAAAAAGCGGTGTTTTATTGCAGATAAAACACCGCTTTTTCTCAACAGAAGTGATGATTTTCGGCCCAGGGATCGTTGCACCTGAATTTACGCTTTCTAAAGCAGGGTAAACAGATTTCATCAAAACTATTCCATAATATCTAAATAAACAAAGACCCTGCACATGCAGGGTCTTTGTTTATTGGAGTTTACCCCCCCCCAGCAATCGTTCAAGCTTTCTGTTTGTTTTTCGAGTATACCTCAAGACTCTGCCGGGCATATTACCGACTGGCTGTTAAGCTGTTGACACAATGGCTGTTTGGCGTAAAATATCAATATCCTTAATCTCAAGTCTTTGCATAACTGATTTTCCCGGTTATAGCAAAGCATCTTGCTATAACCGTTTCTTTTCTCAGGGACGGTTATGAAGATTCAATTTATCAAATCCCCAAAACTGCCGGCTAAAATGCTGGCTATTTGTCTTTCTGCTACAAAATATCTGGTTTTAAGTGTATCGCTGACTGTTCCGGTGCATACCCATGCCGGCATCGAAAGCGACATGGCCAATATGTTCAACTCCATGGGGGCAGCCACAAATTATACTGAGGCCGGTGCTTTCCATGGACAAAGTGGCAGTCTCTATACCGGTGGTAGTTTCAGCGCCAGAACACCGGTATCGAATCTCAGTCTCGGCAATATTCAACTGCCATCAGTTAATGCCGGCTGTGGCGGCATCGACATCTTCGGCGGCTCGTTCTCTTTTGTCAGTAAAGAGGAGTTTATTCAGTTTACCCGCAACTTGGGTAACAATGCTGCCGGTGTTGCATTTGACTTGGCTTTAAAGGCGTTGGATCCGATGATTCAGGATGCCATCAACGGCATTCGCGATTTAGCCCAATCTGTCAATTCCCATAACATGAATTCCTGCCAAATGGCACAGAGCCTTGTCGGGGGTGTGATGGGTGCTGTTGCAGAGAGCGCCAGTTCAAACTGTCAGGCAGCCGCCGTCAGCTCAGGCAGTGCAGATGATGCTTCAGATGCTTCATGGTTCTGTCGTTACGGTAAGAATTTAGCCAAGGTCTCAAAACAGGCAGCAGGCACTAATTCGCCTCAAGATACCATCAGCTTCACAGGCGGCAATCTCACCTATGAGGCCATGAAAAAACATACGTCCGATATCAAAGACCTGAATTTAGGCAATTTTGATGCTATGGACTTTTATTACAGTATCGCCGGTACAGCTGTTTTCCCAACGCCTAAAGAAGACGGTGAGGGTACGGTTAGTGCAGGTGTTCAATCGTTTGCACCACGGATTACAGGCATCGGAGAGCTGCTCTCCGGCAAAGAAAATTCCGTCGACAAGCAATATGTGACCGTTGATATGTGGACCTGCCGCGACGGCAGTGAAAGTAAGAAGGAAGTTTGTACTGAAAACAACAATGTCCAAATCAAATCCTTGCGCTATATCGTACGGGAGCGATTGAAAGCAATGCCTGCGAAAATTCGCAGCAATGCGAATTGGACAGAACAGGAAGTGAGAGAAGTATCTGTACTGGTGGCCAACAGCAGCCTGCCTATTTTACGCATGGCCGTGGCCGATGCCTTTCTCGGCACCAAGAATTTGGAAAAGACCGCCGTAACCGACACCATTGCCATCGATGTGGCCGCAGGTATTCTTTCTTCAGCCGAACGCCACCTCCGCACAGCTGTCAGCCTGTATAGCAAGACGGACGAAGTCAGCGGTATGGAGGCGAAGAAGATTATGGATAATTTAGCCGAGCTGCGCGGCAAGATTTATGCTGAACGCAATCATGCGCTTGCCAAAATCGAAATCGAGCAAAGCATGATGTCCGCTATGGCACAGTCCGACAGCCAATGGCGCAGCCAATTTGTCGATTCTGGCCGCAGTATGGCATTTGACCAAATGAATCGCTTGTAATGGGAGGAGCCATGGCAGTCGAATATTTTACTTTTGCGGGGAACGGTGAGGCGGTTCAAGGTGTATTTAATGCAGTAGCCACACTTTCCTCTTCCAATACCATGACTGGTGCACTCCAAGCCGCTGCACTTTTCGGTTTTTTGGTTACCTTGTTTGTGGCCGTCTATAAAATCGACCTCAAAGACAACTTTGTCTACCTCTTTGTGATTGCCGGTGTGTGGATGGGTATGATGGTACCCAAAACCACTGTACTGATTACCGAAACCGCCGGTCACGGTTTTACCGGCCGCCAATATACCGTCGGCAACGTCCCCATCGGTTTGGCCTATTCGGCCAATATGGTCAGCACCTTCGGTCATCATCTGACCCGCAGGGCAGAGCAAATCTACAATATACCCAACGAACTCAACTACAGCCAAACCGGCGTCCTGTTCGGTGCGCGGCTGATTGAACAGATTCGGGACGTGTCCATTCCTGATGCAACATTAACGCAGGACTGGGCATTGTTTATGAACCAGTGTTCGTTTTTCGATTTGAACCTGTACCATTTTTATACGGTTGAAGACTTGCGTGACAGTACGGACATCCTGGCAACTTTGGGTAATACCAACCGTGCCATGTTTACCAATGTGTCAAAATTAAAAAGTGGTGCCAATGCCGGCGGGAACTTTGCCAACAGCCGCTTGCAGTATGAGGGCGGCAGCACTTCGATGACTTGCGACAAAGCTTACCAACTGCTCAAAGCACGGACTGAATTCTACTCACAAGGTTATTTGCCTAATTACGTTGCAGATAAAGTATTTGCCGGATTAGGTACATCGACCGCACCCAATAAAGCCGCTGCATTGGCCACGCTCGGTAACAATTCATTCCAATACCTGCTCAACAATGCCCGTGTCGATACCTTGAAAAACATTGAGCAGTCGGCCATGGTGGAAATCATCCGCCAAAGCACGGTAATCAACGGTCAGCGCAACAACCATGCAGCCCGGGTTCAAGAGGTGTTTGCCTTTACCCAGGCACGCAACCAGTATATTACCGCCCAAAAAACCGGCGGACTTATGGCCAGTCAAAACCTACCGGTGGTGCGCTCCGTAGCTGAGGCGGTACTGATTGGGATTTTTCCGTTTGTGGTGATTTTGGCACTTTTGGCCGGGATTGCGGCATTCAAGCTGATTATGTTCTATGTGATGGCACTGTTTTGGATTCAACTGTGGGCACCGGTGGCCAGTATCATCAATTTTGTGCTGACCATTCACACCCGCCGCCTGTTTAATGCTGAAACAGCCGTCGGTATGATTACCCCGGGCTCCGGCGACGGCCTGCTGATGGCGGCCGCCGATGCCCAAGCAGCGGCGGCGGGTGCAATGTGGTTGGTTCCGGTTATCTCCGGCGCATTGGTGATGGGCGGCCGTATGTTGGTCAGCGGCCTGACAGGTATGGCCACTGCGGCGAAATCCGGTGCGGAATCGGCCGGTTCACAAGCAGGTACGGGTAATTTTGCCGCCGGCAATATGAATTACAACAATGCCAACGCCAATAAATACTCACTCAACCCGGTATATACCGATCCGCAGATGACGACCGCGCATTCGGCGGCCGGCACCTCTTGGATGAGTGCAGCCAGCGGAACCAGCCGCTATCAGGCACGCAACAGCAGCTTGGCCGTCTCATCACAATCACAAATCAGTGAATCGGAAAACTACGGCCGCATGGCTGACCGCGCGGAAACAGCTGCCAGACAACATCAGGCGGCTTATCAGGAAAGCTTAGCTTTGGGGCAGGCGCAAACCTTGGCTTGGGCCGGAAAACACAGCTTTGGCCAAAGTGCAGATTCGGGTTACGGTATGGGCTTGGATGCGGCGCAATCTCAGAAAATGTCTTGGATTAATGAGCAAGCTCATAATATTACACAAAGACATGGCATTAAAAATGAATCTGCTATTCGATCTGCATTGATGGCTGGTTTAGGAGTAGGCATGTCAAAATCAGACGGTTTGTCAGAATCTACAACAGCTTCCCAATCAATCAGCCAGAGCATGATTTCAAAAGGAATGGCTGGATTGACATCCTTGAGTCAGCAACAAGGAATTACCGGAAACATTGCAAAACAAATTCAACAAGCCATCAAAGGAAATGCGGGTATTGACTGGAAAGGCTCTGCTAGCAATTCTGACGCTCTCGTTGCAGACATCGGCAAATCAATCTCTGCTGGTCACAAGGAAGGCATTACCTTCGACAGCAGCTTCACCGACAAAGTCAGCAGCTCTGCGGCCTATAAAAACTCGCTGTCCTCCGGAGACGAACTGGCGCAAGGCGCGAGTGCAAGTATGCAGCGTGCGCAGCAGGCCAGCCGTTCGGCTACCGACAGCTTCAACGAGGCTCAAAGCTACCGTGAGCAGGCTCAGCGCACTTACGGCAACGGTAAAACCGTTACCTACGACAATACCAACGACCTGATTGCAAACAATCCGAATCTGACCCTGTCCCAACTGAACAGCGGCGAAGGCAATACTTTTCAGACGGCCATGGCCACCGCAGACCGTCGCAGCAGTCAGATGGACACGGCCGCACAACAGGCCGGCTGGAAACCGGAGGGCAACCTCTCTTCGGACAGCCGCCCATCAAATACGGTTGATGCAGCGTATCAGCAAAACGTCTCTACCGTTGCTTCAGGCTCCAATGCCGCCTTTGAGGGGGTACGCGAGCGTGCTTCACGCAGCGGTATCAGCGCCGATTCGATTGATGCAGCCATCAGCAAACGCGGCAACGACTATGAGCGGGATTTCAATCAAGCCAGAAGCGGTGTCGACGGCGATGTAGCTCAAGGCGGCCGGCGCTATGACGGCCGTGTCGATGATTTGGCCAATCGGGCACGAAAAGCTGACGAAAACAGCAACGGCATGATGATGGAGCTGAATTCTCATGTCTTGCCGTGGAATGCCGGTGGAGAGCGGCGCGAACAGGTAATGCAAGATGTCCGCGACGGAAAAGGCCCTCTCGGCTCAGGTGCAAATCAAACCGAAGCTCATTTGGGTAGGAACCCGAATCTGGCCAACGAGCTGAAGCAGCGCCCGGGCAGCGGATCCCGCACCTTCCGCCCAAAGCAGTAGCCCCTGTCGCCGGAAATCGAGCCGGTAACGGCAGTATGTTTTACGGGGGCGGCATGGGGCGCATGGGAGGAAACGGGCCGATTAAATACGGCAGCAATAACCGACATATTCAGGAAATGATTGTACGCCAGGCCCAATCGGCTGGGGTTGATCCTCGAGTGATGCTGGCTTTAATTGCAATCGAAACAGGTGGTACATTTAATCCTTATAGCCGTAATCCCAGTGGCGCAGCCGGATTGGGGCAAATCATGCCCGAAAACTGGAAAGCGATGGGGTTGAATGCACAAACGGTCTTTGACCCGGTTAAAAACATTCAGGCCACCATTAAGATGACCAAGAGCAATATTGCCTATTTCCGTAAACAGGTAGGCCGTCTGCCATCAGCAGAAGAATTGTATTTGCTTCATCAACAGGGAGCTGGTGGAGCAACTGCTTTGCTGAAACATTCCGGAAGTAGAGCCGTTGATGCTTTGAAAACATTGACGGTTTACGGTAGCGGCAGAAGAAGTGCCCTGGAAGCAGTCAGACAGAATCTGCCGACTGCACAACGAAGCCGCGCAGGTAGTATTAGTGCGGGAGAGTTTGCTGGATTTTGGTTGAATCAGGCACGCAGCAAATTGAGAAAATACGGATTTTATTAACATGAAAAAGGAGTGAATTATGGCCATTGCCCATATCATCATCGAAGTAGAAGAGTCACCGGACTTGAGCGACTGCGCCGTCCGCCTGAGTTTTAGCGGTGGCACGGAGTTGCAAAGCGAGGAGGGTAAAACGGCGTTTTACAAAAGCTTGGCAGCGGTTGAACAGGCTTTGGAAAGCTCCGAATAAATTAAAGGCAGCTTTTAGCTGCCTTTAATTTATTCGTCAATCATCAAACATTTTATAAAAATGATTGCTTGGATCATCCGTATTCACTAAATCATCTTTACTAAACATTGAAAAATCATCATCAGTATCAAACCAAATATTTCCGGGGCGGTGGGCAAATGCCGGATCGTGAACAAAAGAATGTTCCTCCCATGTGTATGCCTCTTGGTTTGAGACAGGTGTACCGGTAAAAGTAGGCATAAGGAATTTGTGGCGAGTAGTAGGAGACGGCCACAAAACCCAGCATGCCAACGTCAGCAATGGTGCGAACAGCACACCAACACCCCAGTTGGTGTCGTCGGTAAACGCAGCCCAAGAAACATCATTACCCGCCACCATGGAGAGCAGGGTGGCTATGCAGAACATCGCTACGAATATGACTGTCCATCTGATGATTTTTTTCATGGTTGTTCCTCCTTTGGAGCCTAAAAAACGGAAGTTGTCCGTTTTTTAGGCCACCATATCCGCACAGCAAAATTTAGTGTGGACGCACGGTAATATTGTCGGTTGAAATCCAGCGCTCCCCACCTCGCGTAAGCTGGACTTTAATCAAGTTATTTTGCCCTTTTTCCAAAACCAAAGCATTGCCGTAACTGGTTTTAATCGTATTTCTCGGTACGACATCTGTAACTTTGGATAAATATGCATCATGCCCTGCATTTCTACCATCTAAAATAAAATGCGCATAATCGTTCTCATACTTCCAAGACATCTACGCCGTGGGTTGTTGGGAAAGTAGGCAGAAAATATCGGATTTCAGAAGCTCCACGGTACCTTGGTGATGTTCGCAGTAGGCTTTAAAAGTTCCGACTGCATCTGAAACAATATTATTGAAATCCGTTTCACTTCCAGCGTAAAATTTACGGTTTTTGGCATAAAAACTGGTCACCTCGCCACGCATAACCCGGTTTAATGCAGCCAATCGGTTGTCCTTCATCCATACCTTAAGAAACTCTTCAAAAGGTTTGTCCATATGAGCCTTCAACTCGGCATCAGCCTTTGCCGGTACAGCCCCCAAATTTAAAAAATTCTCTTTAGCCTGTGCGATATTCGAAAAGGCACATACAGACAATACAGCACAAACAGCAATTTTTTTAAAGGTTTTCAATTTGTTTTCTCCTTTGACAAAAATGGGCTTTGTTTCCACGATTCAGCTCTACTGTTGATAATTTTCACCTTAATTAATTTCATTCGTAATGGTAACGACAGGATACCACATAAATATGGCCGTCCTCCGGCAAATAAACCAACCTATGTTCCCGATCTATGCGGCGTGACCAATAACCGGTCAAATTTCCCTTTAAAGGTTCGGGTTTCCCTTTGCCTTTAAACGGGTTTTCCCTGCATTCATCCAAAAGATCAACAATGGTTTCATACTTGTCCCGATTTTGCTTATACCAGTACTGCAAGTCAATCCAAGATTTCTCTGTCCAGCAGAGTAGCCTTTGCTTGGCTTCTGCTTTATTCTGCTGCTTTTGCTTGGACATGGGAAAGTTCTCGTACAAATGCTTTTCCTGCTTTAATAGCCTCAATCGATTCATGCAGATGAGCCGCATTCGCGGGAGATTTAAGCAGATATAAAGTTTCTTCCATGCTGTTATAGTCATCCAACGACATCATAACAACATGCTCCCCTTGTCTGCGAGTAATAATTGCAGGGCTGTGGGTATGGCACACATCATCCATAACCTGCTTTAATGAGCCTCGGGCTTCTGAATAACTCAATACAATGGCCGACATCGCACTTCTCTCCTTTCTGATTTGACTTTTATTGTACAGGAATTTGTACTATTAAAAAAGCAAAACAGGAATTTTCTTTCCAGAATTGCAAATTTAAACAATTTCACCACCTTTGAAAAGAAATAAATATATGTTTATATTGGACAATTTCTTTTCTCTGTATTAAAATTATATCGTACGATATAAAATGGATGAGTCAGAATGAGTGCCAAACCCACCCTTCAGATGTACAACTTTATTCAGGATGCCTATGATTTCTTCAATAGCCGTTTATTCTCCGGCAAACTGCCACCATGTCTGCTGACATTGCAACGGGACAGCAATGTTATGGGCTACTTCTCCGGTGACAGGTGGCAGAAGGGGAAAGGTGAGGGCACCGTCCATGAGATTGCACTGAACCCTCAATACTTCATCACCCATCGGCCGCTGGAGCTGATGCAGACGCTGGTACATGAGATGGTACACCTTTGGCAGCATGAGTTCGGCAAACCCAGTCATCGTACCTACCATAATAAGGAATGGGCAGACAAGATGGAATCCATAGGCCTGATGCCGAGCAGTACAGGAAAGCCCGGCGGTAAACGGACCGGACAGAAAATGAGTGATTACCCGATTAAAAACGGCGCATTCTATCTTCAATGTGTGGCTTTTTCCAAAATGGGCTATCAACTGCCGTTTTACGACCGACATGCCAAAACAGAATCCACACAGGTTCGACATAATGAGCCGGAAAATTTGACTGCGGCATTGGAGCAGATTCTTGAAGAAATTGCGGCCGAAATCACGGCCGTTGTTGACAGCCAAGTTGATACGCGATTGATTGAGCCATATACCGAGGAAGATCAACGCGCAGAGATTTCTCTCATGCAGCCATTCTCGGAACAGTTCGATATTGATGTAGCCGTCTTAAGCGAGGCTCAGGAAAAAGAAGCAGCTTCCAAACGGAAAACAGTTTACCGTTGTCAGTCATGCGGCGATAAAGCATGGGGGAAACCATCACTTGATTTATGGTGCGGAAAATGCAAAGTACCTTTTGTGAAATTATCGGATGGCTACGACAGGGAGGTAGAAACCGAGGTTATTTAAAATACATGAAATAGTAAACAATAGTCCATAATTTATTTATATCGTACGATATAAATTTGTTTTGCTACTGTATTTTGACTAGGTTATTTACAGGGATGATTTCACCCATATAAAACATAAAAACAGAGACTCAAAATCCACTGGCTTAATTGTAGGATTTAAAATACATGGATAGGCAAAAAATTGCCCGAATTTATCTTCGGGTCAGTACCCGGCAGCAAAATTTAGAGCGGCAACGCGAAATCATCGAGGAAGCTAAGAAAAATGGTTTTTACATAGCCGGTGTCTATGAAGAGAAGGCAAGTGGGGTGAATGCCAGTCGGCCGGAGTTGAACAGGCTGATTGACGACCTTCAAGATGGTGATTGGGTGATTGCGGAAAAAATCGACCGCATCACCCGCTTACCACCCAGAGAAGCAGAGCTTCTGATTCATCGGATTACCGAAAAGGGTGCCAAGCTGCATGTGCCGGATGTTTTTTCTTTCGGCAATATCGATGACCTGATGGGGCAAAGCGATTCCTTGCCTAAATACCTCACTGAGCCGTTGATGGATGCTTTGCAGAAAATGTTTCTGCGCATGGCGCTCAGCATAGCCCATGAAGATTGGAAAACGCGGCGAGGGCGGGCACAGCAGGGTATTGAGAGAGCCAGAAAGGACGGCCGAATGAAAGGGTGGCCGGCTGATAAGCAGCTTCACAAAAACATTATCCAGCTTACCTTACAAGGCGTGAGCATTACCGGTATTGCCTCTGCTTTGAATTGCAGCACCTCAACCGTCAGCAAAGTAAGGCGGGCGCACCGTGCCACCCATCATTCAGCTAGCAAAGGGCAATTTGATATTTTTAAGAAAAGCACACCATAGCGATAGAGTTGCTTATTTGAGCAAGAACGTAGGTAGAGACCTTTGCAAAAAAACCAAAACCCCTCCAAATTCCCCCTAAAGAATTCAGAGGAGTTTTTTATGAGCAGCTTCTTCCAGCAACAAGCCCGAATCATGACGGGTAAACATACCGGCAGCTGCCCGTTGCTCAAAATTAACCGGCTGCCCGATTGGCAGCCCGCCGGACAACTGCCCA
>NZ_JBHSPY010000020.1:0-41661 GCF_042658245.1 Neisseria weixii | reverse complement strand
ACAATCCTAAAACAATCATTTAGGCAGAAAATAAAAGCTGTTTTGCATAAAAAGTGTAAACAACCCGACAATTTCCTACATCTCAGGCCGTCTGAAAGCGTTGTTTTTCAGACGGCCTTAATTCTTGATTTATAGCGGATTTAATTACTCCGATACGAGGCAGCAAATCGAAGACGGTACAAATAGTACGGCAAGGCGCAGCAACGCCGTAGCGAAAGTTAAGTTAATCCGCTATAAAATTTAAATATATTAAATTTGTAGACAAGCAATCATGCTTTCAGACGCGCCAGCAGCTCGTCAGCCAGCGCCAAATATGCCTGTGCGCCTTTAGTGGCGGCATCGTAAGCCAGTGCCGGCATGCCGTGGCTCGGCGCTTCTGCCAAGCGAATATTGCGCGGAATAGTGGTATCGAACATCAAATCGCCGAAATGTTGCTGCAATTGCTCGCTCACTTCCATCACCAGGCGGCTGCGGCCGTCGTACATGGTGCGCACGATGCCGGTGATGTCGAGCTGCGGATTGATGGCTTGGCGGATTTTACGCACGGTGGCAATCAAATCTGAAATGCCTTCCAGCGCGTAGTATTCGCACAACATCGGTACAATCACGCCGTTGGCCGCCACCAAACCGTTGAGCGTGAGCAGGGTGAGTGATGGCGGACAATCAATCAGCACGAAATCATAATCGTTTTCCACCACTTGCAGGGCGTTTTTCAGGCGCAGTTCGCGGCCGATTTCCTGCACCAGTTCGATTTCGGCACCGGCTAAGGTGCGGTTGGCACCCAATACGTCATAGCCGCCGCTCTCGCTTTTCACCACGGCCGTCTGAATATCGGCATCGCCCAACACCACTTGATATACGCCTTGTTCCAAGCTGGCTTTGTCGATGCCGCTGCCGGTCGTGGCGTTGCCTTGTGGATCGAGGTCGATGACCAATACGCGTTGGCCGCGGTTGGCCAAGGAAGCCGCCAGATTGACGGTGGTGGTGGTTTTGCCGACGCCGCCTTTTTGGTTGGCGATGGCGATGATTTTTGCGCTCATGTGCTTTGTCGATAATAAGAGTATGATGGCTGGAATTGTACCGTTATTTGCGTCAAATGGGTATAACAAGGCCGTCTGAAAACGACAGATTTTCAGACGGCCTTTATACGGTATTATTTCTTGCGCATAATCACCATATGCCGCTCGGCATTCAGTTGCGGCACATGTATTTCTTCCACTTTGTCCACGGTCGCAAAATCCGGCAGGCGGTCGATTTCTTCTTGCGGGAACACGCCTTTCATAGCCGCCCAGTAGCCGCCGTCTTTCAGCAGCTGCGCCGTCCAGTTGACGAAATCAGCCAGCTCGGCAAAGGCGCGGCTGGTAATCACATCGGCTTGAAAATCCTGCACGGCCTCAACGCGGCCGCTGATCACGCGCACGTTGTCCAAGCCCAGTTCAATCACGGCTTGCTGCAAAAACGAGGTTTTTTTGGTGTTGGCATCAAGCAGGGTAATCTTCAAGTCGGGGCGGCAAATCGCAGTCGGGATGCCGGGCTGGCCGCCGCCGGAACCGACATCGAGCATGGTTTGTGCCCCTTCGATATAAGGCAGCAGGGTTAAGCTGTCGAGCAGGTGGTGGCTGATCATCAGCGATTCATCGCGCAGCGCGGTGAGGTTGTAGGTTTTGTTCCATTTTTTAAGCAGTTCGACGTATTGGATGAGCTTGTTTTGTTGGTCTTCAGTCAGGCTCAAGCCCATTTCGGCGAGGCCGTTTTGCAGTTGCTGGGTGTGGTTCATGGCGGTTTCCAAGTTAGTCATGGCGGATTATCCGCCTAGGTGGTATGGTAACGGAAAATGAGGCCGTCTGAACATATTCGGCACAAAAAAACAGGCGAAAAGCAGGCGTGGATACATGAAGGTATCGGCGCTGCCTTTCGCCTGTGAGGGAATAAGCGCTTGAATTACGAGCCGTATTGTTCCCATGGTGCGCGCAGACTGTTGGAGCGCGGCGAGCGCACCGGCATCTGGCGGTTTTGCGTATTGGATTGTCGATTGAGCAAACGCGATTCGTTGCTGCGGTAAATGCGCTGCTGATGGATGTTTTCACGCACTTGATGGTTGCGGCGCTGTTGTTCCATGCGCTCACGCATCAAAATGCTGCGGTTGCGCGAATCTTTACACGCTGTTGCATGTGGCGGTTTTGTATGCGTTGTTGTTCCAAGCGGTTTTCCAGTATGCGGTTTTGCTCACGTTGGCGGTAAACGCGGTCGGATAACACACGGTTTTGCTGATGCATACGTGTTTCAAGCGGATAACGGCGACGGTAGTCACTCATGCTGTCGATGCGGCGCACATGGGTATTGTAGGCCGGACGATACGAGCGCGGCATACGGTTGTAGTGGTTGTCGTAATAGTAGCCGTCATCCAGACTGTAATACAGTAAAGAAGCGACAGTGCCGGCGGTGGCGGTGGTGGCAATGGCATTCACGGCGGGGTCGTCTGAAACCACGCAGCCGCCCAGTCCGACGGCGGCAGTGATGCCGATTACACCCATGCCGACGAAGCGTTTGACAGTTTGCGTCATCATGTTAAGCGTCCTAAAGGTAAATGGATAATGTCAGGCCGTATTTAGGCCTGCTGTTTGTTAGATTACACACGAAATATGCAAAACTTACGTTTTACTCGATTAAGATATTCAAAGGCCGTCTGAAAAAGGAAAAAATAATGAATGCGCAAGCTGTTTTGGATTTTTGGTTTGATCAGGCAAACAAAGCCTGCTGGTTTGCCAAAAGCGATGATTTTGATGCCGAAATCCGCCGCCGATTTATGGGCGTATGGCAGCAGGCCGCACGTGGCGAATTATCTGCTTGGCGCGACACTTTGCGCGGGCGTTTGGCCGAAATCATCGTGTTGGATCAGTTTTCGCGTAATGTGTGGCGCGACCGTGCGAATGCGTTTGCCCAAGACAATATGGCTTTAGTCTTGGCGCAAGAAGCGGTGCAACACGCTGGTTTTGCAGATTTGGATCAAGCCGAGCGCAATTTCATGCTGATGCCTTTTATGCACAGCGAAAGCCAAGCGGTGCATAAGCAGGCCTTGCCGCTGTTCGAACGCTACGCCGATGCCGTGACCTTGGATTTTGAACGGCAGCACAAAGCGATTATCGACCGCTTCGGCCGCTATCCGCACCGAAATGAGATGTTGGGGCGGGACAGTACGGCGGAGGAGAAAGTATTTTTAACCCGGCCGGGTTCTTCGTTTTAACAAGGGTTTATGCCGTCTGAACGCAAATAAATAAAGGGCTTTCAAAGGCCGTCTGAAACGTTTCAGACGGCCTTTGTTGATTGTCATCTTTTTGTAAAAATATTATGTTGCAGAAAAATAACAATAATTCGGAGTCAATGAATGAGGAAAAAAGCATCGCAATATGTTTTGGCCGTCTTGCTGGTGTCGGGCTTGGCGGCGAGTTTTCTTTATAGCCCGTCGTGGATGCAGCTTTGTTACGGCTTGGCTTTGTTTCTGCTGGGCATGCAGTGCATTGAAGAAGGTTTGCACAATGTCGCCGGCGGCAAGTTGGCCAAATGGATGGAGAAATCCACTGCCACGCCACTGAAAGGCGCGCTGTTCGGTATGGGTGCGACCTTTGTGCTGCAATCGAGCACCTTGGTGTCGCTGCTGACGATTGCTTTTCTAAGCACCGGCATGATTCAGCTGGCAGGTGGTATCGCAATTATTTTGGGCACTAATTTGGGCTCGACCAGCGGTATTTGGCTGTTGGCCTTGGCCGGTCAAAGCGTGAGCTTGAGTCCGGCGGCGATTCCGATGCTGGTGTTCGGCATTGTCATCGGTTTTTTCAACAGCAAAACCAAAGCCATCGGCCGTGTGCTGGTCGGCATTGCGTTGATTTTTCTGGGGGTGGACGCGATTAAAGAAGGCTTCCAAGCCTTCGGTGCGGACATGGATTTCGATAAAAGCCAAATCGGCGGCATGGTCGAGCCGCTGATTTTCTTTGTGGTCGGCTTGTTGCTGACGGTTGTGTTGCAATCGTCACATGCCACGCTGATTTTAACATTGGCGGCGTTGGCCGGCGGACAAGTCAGCCTGATGCAGGCATTTGCGATTGCAGTCGGTTCCAACGTCGGCAGCAGTGCCACCACCGCTTTGGTCGGCATGCTCGGCAGCGACCGCAACGGCCAGCGGCTGGCCTTGGCGCATGTGGTGTTTAATTTGGTGACGGCGGCGTTATGTTTGCTGCTGTGGTGGCCGCTCACGCGTTTGGTGTTGCTGCCGGGCGAATGGTGGGGCATGAGTCCGCTGCTGCAATTGGCGATGTTCCATACCTTGTTTAACTTGCTCGGCGTTGCCGTATTCTGGAAATTGCAAGGCTGTTTTGCGGCGCTGTTGCAACGTTGGCTGCCGGATAAAGCAGCGGAAGAAGTGTTGCTGCCGGAAAATCAAGCCATACTGGCGCCGCGCTATCTGCACGAAAACATGCTGCGTGCCGACGATACCGCTTTGGTGGCGATAGAAAAAGAAGTTTATCATTTGGGGCGCGCCAGTATCGAAGCCATGTGTCACGCGATTTATGTGCCAATGAGGCGTTTTACCGCGATGATTCCAATGAAGGCAAGACGCTGCCCGCGCCGACTGCCCCGCTCGAACTCGATGCCACACAGGTTTACGAGCGGCAAATCAAGCCGCTTTACAGTGCGATTTTGGATTTTGCCGGCAAAATAGATTTAGAAGAAAAGACGCAGCAAGAACAACTCAACCGTGCATTCGCTGCTACTTGGCAGATGGTTGAAATGGTGAAAGAAAGCAAGCATTTACAGAAAAACATGCAACGGTATTTGACGGGCGGAGGCTCGGCCGCCGAACGAGATTACCTGCGCCTTCGCCGCCATGTTTTCAAAACCTTGCGCTTGTTCCGCCGTATTGGCGGCATGGAAGCCGAAGCGGAACGCAATGATTTGATGCAGCAATTAAACGTGCATACCGAAACGCTGGAAACCTTCCGCGGCCGCGTGATGGTGAAGCTGAAGAATGAAGAACTCAACGGCTGGCAAACGTCTTCGCTGCTGAACGACATCAACTATGCCCGCCGCATTGGCCGCGGCGCTTTGGAGATTTTGAGTCTGCAAAATACGCAGGTGACGGCGGAGAAAGTGGTAGATAGGCCGTCTGAAGAAGTGGCTGGATAAAATCTGTTCGCAATATCACAGTCCGTCTGAAAATCCTTTTCAGACGGACTGTGATGTTTACTGCTTAAATTTTACACGCGCCGCCGACGCAGTTGTCGTCTTCGCTTTCCGCATCCACGCCGCCTTCAACCGCTACGCCGTCGAAATCGCCGAGTAAATCGTCTAAGTTGTCCAAATCAAAATCTTGTTCGCTCATGGTTGGTCTCTTATGGGGTGTTAAAAATCAAGTTAGCCATATTATTAGGCCGATGGGTGCGCTTATCAAGCCATTCAGACGGCCTTTACACTTAATGGCCGATGATGCCGGTTGCTTCCGATTTGTCGTGCGTGCCGAAACGGCCAACCAGCGTGCGGCTGGCTTCGTTTAAGCCGTGGGGCACCGTGATGGTTGTTGTTTCATCATCATGCTCTATTGTGGCGGAATAAGGTGGGTTGACGCTCCTTACGTTTCAATTTCTGTTTTTAAACCGATTGTCAATCAGAGATTGTGAACTTAAATCCAATAAAGCCTAAGGCCGTCTGAAAAAGCAAACATTTGTTTTCAGACGGCCTTTATCCCCGGTAAAGCCTATTTTGCGTCTTTAAACCCGCGTTTCAGATGCACCATCAGTAAAGCCACCGCAGCGGGCGTTACACCGGAAATGCGGCTGGCCTGACCGACGGTTTCGGGGCGGTGCTGGTTGAGTTTCTGCTGCACCTCCGCCGACAAACCCTTGACCTTGCCATAATCAATGTCGGCAGGCAGATTCAACGTTTCGATGTCGCGGCGGCTTTCGATTTCGTCGTTTTGGCGGTCGATATAGCCTTGGTATTTCACTTGGATTTCTACTTGCTCGGTTACCTCATCGGCCAGGTTTTCAGACGGCCTCGCACCCTCCAGCGTCATCAGCGCGGCGTAACCGATATTGGGGCGGCGCAGCAAGTCGTGCAGGTTGGCTTCGCGCGACAGTTTTTGGCCGAACACGCGCACTTGTTCGCCCTCCGGCAGTTTCTGCGGGGTGTACCAAGTGGTTTTCAGGCGCTGGATTTCGCGCTCAATGGCCTCACGTTTTTCGTTGAACGCACGCCATTGCGCTTCGCCGACCAAGCCGATTTTGCGGCCCTCTTCGGTGAGGCGCATATCGGCGTTGTCCTCCCGCAATTGCAGGCGGTATTCGGCGCGGCTGGTAAACATGCGGTAGGGTTCGTTCACGCCTTTGGTAATCAAATCGTCCACCAACACGCCCAGATAAGCCTGCTCGCGGCGCAACAGAAGCGGCTCTTGTTCGCGCACATATTGCACGGCGTTGGCACCGGCCAGCAAGCCTTGTGCGGCGGCTTCTTCGTAGCCGGTGGTGCCGTTGATTTGGCCGGCGAAAAAGAGGCCGGCGATGGTTTTGGTTTCCAAACTGGCTTTGAGGTTGCGCGGGTCGAAATAGTCGTATTCGATGGCATAACCGGGGCGCAGGATATGGGCGTTTTCCAAGCCTTTCATCGAGCGCACAAGCGCCAATTGAATATCGAACGGCAGGCTGGTGGAAATACCGTTGGGGTAGTATTCGTGGGTGGTCAGGCCTTCCGGCTCGAGAAAAATCTGGTGGCTGTCTTTATCGGCGAAGCGGTTGATTTTGTCTTCGATCGACGGGCAATAGCGCGGCCCCACGCCTTCGATTTTGCCGGTAAACATCGGGCTGCGGTCGAAACCGGAGCGGATAATCTCGTGCGTGTGCAGATTGGTGTGGGTAATCCAGCAGGAAACCTGGCGCGGGTGCATGGCGGCATTGCCGCGTACGGACATCACCGGCACGGGCGTGTCGCCGGGTTGTTCGGTGAGCTGCGAAAAGTTGATGGTGCGGCCGTCAATGCGCGGCGGCGTGCCGGTTTTCAGGCGCGACACCGGCAGATTCAATTCTTTCAGACGGCCCGACAAACCTTGCGCGGCCGGGTCGCCGGCACGGCCGCCGGCGTAGTTTTCCAAACCGATGTGGATTTTGCCCGCCAGAAACGTGCCGGCGGTCAGCACCACGGCGCGGGCTTTGAATTCCACCCCCATGGCGGTTTTCACGCCCGACACGTGCTCGCCTGCCAACGTGATGTCTTCCACCGCCTGTTGGAAGAGTTCGAGATTTTTCTGATTTTCCAGCATTTCGCGGATGGCGGCCTTATAAAGAATGCGGTCGGCCTGTGCGCGGGTGGCGCGCACCGCCGCGCCTTTGCTGGCGTTCAGGCGGCGGAACTGGATGCCGCTCATATCGGTGGCCAGCGCCATCGCGCCGCCGAGCGCATCGACTTCGCGCACCAAATGGCCTTTTCCGATGCCGCCGATGGAAGGGTTGCACGACATTTGGCCGAGGGTTTCGATATTGTGGGTGAGCAAAAGCGTTTGCGCGCCCATGCGTGCGGCGGCCAGCGCGGCTTCGGTACCGGCATGGCCGCCGCCGACCACGATCACGTCGTAGGTTTTAGGGTAAATCATGTTGGATATAGTGTATTGAGGTTTCAGACGGCCTGATTGAAGGTGTGTGTTTGGGGTTTTGTGTGTGAGGCCGTCTGAAAAAGTAATGGAATTTAAAATAAACGTGTGATTGTACGCTGTTTTTCAGTCGGGTTAAAGGCCATCTGAAATTGAATTTCAGGCGGCCTGAAATCTTTGCAAAATCTTCATCTTTGGCACATTTCTCCGTTAGGCGCTGTTCGAGGGCTTGCCTATCTTTGTGATATGTCTGCGCTTTCTGCGCTGCTTTGACTTCGAACTGTACTCAAATCTGAAGTTTTGCAAAGGCTTCGGCTTTGAAATGGGTTTTAGCTTTCTCGGCGCAATAAGGCAAAACCTTCTACTTTATTGCGTGGTCGCGCTCCCTGCCAGAGTTTCGTCCAGCCTTGCGGAGCGGCGGTGTCTTTCGGCTGCTGCACCAAGCGGTAGCGGCAGCTTGGATTATCGGGTTGCAAATGCCATTCGCTGTATTGTGCCCAAGCGATGCGGCTGCGGTGGTCGTGAGAATCCACGCTGATGCATTCGTGGCCTTCGCTAAATTGATGACGCAATTCAGGATAAAGCGACAATTCCATCTGCTTCACCACCGGCGCGTAACTCTTGGCAGCATCCAGCCAGGGCAGCCACAGCGTCATCAACAATGCCCAGGTTAACGTCACACCGGCCGCCCAGTTGGTCACGGCTTGGCGGCCACGGATATGCTTGCGGGTAATCGCCCACAGCCATAAGGGTGTGAACAATACCGCTACAGTCATGGGAAACGGATTAATTTCCGGCAAGTAATACGGGCTGAAATAAGCTGCGCGTTCGGCCAGTTTTGCCGGCCAGCCGTAATTCATGGCAGCAAAACCGACCCACATAAAGGCGGCCAACAAACCGAAGGCCATGATGCCGAACCAGTTGATAAACGCTGCTGCGCCGCGGCGCAAGCCGTCGAGTTGGGCTGCGCCGAGCAAAGCCAGCGGCGGCAGCAACCAAACCAAATGGTCTTGAAAACGTTGCGGATTGAAGGTGAGGAGCGCGGTCGCTAAAATCAACCACGCCAAACACAAACCGCCCCATCCTTGCGCGTTCATCTTGGTACGAATGAATGCCCACACCGCCAACGGCCACGCAGGCAGGGCAAACCAGAGTAGGTTTTTCAAATAATAGGGTAGGTTAAAGGCCGTCTTAAAATCAAGCAGTCCGCCGTAAGTGCCGAACATATAAGCATTGCGCCACATTTCAAACATTTTCGGCTGCAAATACAGCAGCAACAGCGGATACACCACCATCAGCGGCAGGGCAAATGCAAAGGCACCGATTAGGGTCAGATAATAGCGTTTGAACTGCCATTGCGGATGCAGCACCAAGGCAAATGCCATCATAATCAAGGCTAACGGCAATAAAAACCCGGTCGTCAGTGACAGCAGCGCCCAGCCGCCACCCAACAGCAGCGCACCGGTAATCACGCGCTTGTATGCCAGCGAAAAACCGCACAATACCATGCCCAGTGCGGCAAACACCGCCGACATGTCGCTGATGAAATGCGCCATCGGCAACAAACCGATACTGCCGATTAAAATCAGCACCACGCTGCGGCCATGGTGGCGGCCTAAAAAATTGAAACCGGCAAAACCGCACAACAGCAAACCGATCGCGGTAAAAAACACGCTGGCAAAGCGTGTGGCCGCATAAGCATCTGCCGCCCAAGGCGAGAGCAGCGCTTGAAAAGCACCGGCCACCCACAGGTAAACCGGTGAAATATGGAAATTATGTTGCTCGAATACATGCGGCACCAGCAGGGAAGTGGTGCCGTTGAGCAGGGCCTCGGTAGCGGTGAATAAGCCCGATTCGTCCGGGTTCCACAAATCATGCGAAAATACGCCCGGCCACAACCAAGCGAACACCATCAGCAATAAAAGCCAAGGTTTTTCGTGGGTTTTAGCAGGTTTGCGGGAGTCCGGTGGCGTGTAAGTCAACATGATACAGCGGTTTCAAAAATCTAAAAGATGCGCTAGTGTAACAAATTACGGCCAAATCGGGGAATGCTTGGGTCAAAAGCGGCCAATGATATTCTTCGACCATATTTTTTTCAGACGGCCTTCTGGTCTTCTGATTGGAATAAGGCCGTCTGAACACAAAAAAAGACTGCCAAAGCAGTCTTTTTTCCATCGGGCTATCAACGTTTGAACAAGTTGCCGAATTTGTTGTTGAATTTGTCCACGCGACCGGTGGTGTCAACGATTTTTTGTTGGCCGGTGTAGAATGGGTGGCACAAAGAGCAAACCTCGATGTTGAAGTTGTCTTTTTCCATCGCAGATTTGGTCACGAATTTGCTGCCGCAAGAGCAGGTCACGGTGATTTCGTGGTAGTTAGGGTGGATACCTTGTTTCATATTGTTTCCTTTCGATTAAGCGGGCATAGGGGTTTTACCTATGCTTCAAGACAAGGGTGCGATTATCGCTATTTTTTTGCTGTTTCGTCAAGCAGATATTGCGGCATTGGGGCGTTTTGCAACAGGTCGGCGCAAATATTATCGAATCACGGGCGAAACTTGTGTGGTATTGTGTGTCTAACTGAAATTGAATTCAGATTGATGATTTAGTGTGAGGAAATGCAATGAAAGCAAAGCTGTTTTTGATATTGTTGAGAACACTCGGCAAATGGCTGCCTGCATCGTACAGCAAGCCGTTTGGCAAATTGGCCAAAAAAATCCGCGCGGTACTTGCCCGTCAAATTTCGCCGCATTTGGGCAGCAATGTCAACATCGAAAAAGGCGCTTATGTGTTGAAAGACACGGTGGTCGGTAACCATTCGGGCATTGGTGTGGATTGCGAAATCTGCTACGGCCTGAGCATCGGCAACAATGTGATGATGGGGCCGGAATGCCTGTTTTATTCCAACAGCCATAAATTTGATCAAGCAACCAAACAGTTTTACGGCTATACCGACACCAAGCCGATTGTGATTGAAGACGATGTATGGATTGGCCGCCGGGCCATTATTATGGGCGGCGTAACCATCGGTAAAGGCTCGATTATCGGTGCCGGCGCAGTAGTCACCAAGAGCGTGCCGCCGTACTCTTTGGCTGCCGGCAATCCTGCGGTAGTGAAGAAGAATTTATTGGGCTAAACAAAAGGCCGTCTGAGCCCAATATTTTCAGGCGGCCACAGCTTCGCATATCATGTTTCAAGCTTACTTGGCAATCACGCCGCAGTATTTGCGTGCGCCACCGCCGCCCAGTGCGGCAGGATGGTCGCTGTAGTAGTCGCCGCCGGCATGAATCATCAGCGAGCGGCCCTTGAGGGCGTTGATTTTCTTAATGCGCGGTGCGGCAACCGGTTGGATATGGCCATTGGCATCTACTGCCAACGCAGGCAAATCACCCAAGTGGCCGCTGTCGTCCCAAGGGCCTTTGTGGGCGCCGGTTTTCTTAGGATCCCAGTGGCCGTCGGCTGCCAAACCTCCTACCGGTTTGCCGTCTTTCTCTTTGGCTGCGCAGCTTGGATTTTCATGTACGTGGAAACCGTAAATGCCTTGCGTCAAACCTTCGATTTTCGGGGTGAATACCGCACCGTATCTGCTTTGGCTGATGCGCACTTCCCCTGCCACTTTATCGCCGTTTTGCGCGTCCAGCAGCGACATCGGCACCACAATATCCGTAGGTGCGGCATAGGCTGCAGCGGTCATACTCAATAAAACGGCAGTCAGTAATGTCTTCATCAGTTTCTCCTTAATCTTGGTCAACGTGCATATTGGATTCAATATACTGGTTTGCTTATTTTTTAGGTAACGCAGATGCCGCTGCTTTGGCTACTGTTTTGTCTTCATCTACTGAACCACCGCTTACACCGACGCTACCCGCAATGATACCTGCTGAATTGACCAGTAAAACGCCGCCGGCAAAAATGGCCAAACCATTATTGGTGACTTCGATACCGTATAATTCTTTTCCGGGTTGTGCCGCATTACCTAAGCCGCGGGCGCTCATGTTGAAGTATCGGGCCGTACGTGCTTTTTTGACTGCTGCTTGAATCACAGTTTGAGCCTGACTCAAAGTCAAATCGTCGGGCAGTGTTTTGATTAAATCTGCGGCAAAAATAGTATTGCTGACAATCATCGAACACATGACGAAAAGAGTTTTAGCATGTCGCATGGTACTTCTCCTTATCGCGGGAAAAATGATGATTGCTTCAGTTTTACGCTCTTTCTAAAAATATAAATATCTAATTTAACTGATTGCTTCTCATGGGCTAAATAAGTCTAGCATTTCACATGGGCTGCTGATGAAACGTCTTTAGCGCGCCCCTATACCAAACCGCCGATCCAGCACGCCATACAGCCAACCGGCCAAACCGACCACCACCAGCATGCGCAACACATGAAACGCGGTTACCAGCGGCACACCCAGTTGCAACACTTTGGCGGTGATGGTCATTTCTGCCACACCGCCCGGAGCAAGTCCTAGCCCTAAAGTGGGTAGGGGAATATCCGACCACGTTGCCAGCAGTTGGGAAACGCCCGCGGTCAACAGTAAACTCATGCACACCAAAACGGCAGTAACCGATAATAATCTCGGTGCGGCGCGGAAAAAATCAGAGCGGAATTTGGTGCCGAGTGACCAGCCGATTAAGAGTTGGCCTGCCCATGACAATTCTTTCGGAATGGCCGACAAATGCACACCGCATACGGTCAGTAACACCGCAGCCGCCAAGGGGCCGAATGTCCACGGGTTGGCCCAGCCGCGTTTTTGAAACAGCCAACCTGTGCCGGCACAGCAGGCAATCAGCAGCAGCAATCCGCCGTAATGCACGCCACCTTTATCGATAATCGAATTATCCAAGCCGTGATAATCCATAAATCGGTAAAAAAACGGCACAATGGTCACTACCATCAACACACGCAGCGAGTGGGCGGCCACTACTTTATCCACGCGCGCGCCGTGCTGTTCGGCCAAATTAGCCATTTCACTTGCGCCGCCGACTGTGGCCGCAAACCACGCGGTTTTGAAATCGATACCGGCAAAACGGTATAGCAGCAGCGTGCCGCACAGGCTTAAGATCAAGGCGAACAACATGCCCGCGCCCAGCCACAGCGCATTAGTGCCGATCATCCCGACCATCTGCGGCGTAAAATACAGCCCCAGCGACATACCGATGATGCACAAGCCCACTTTACGGCCGGAAGGCAGGGTACGGATGTTGGCCCCGCAGATAGACAAAGTAGCGCAAGCGAGCAATGAGCCGAGCAGCCACGGAATCGGCAGGTTGAGCAGGTTAGCCAGCAGCGCACCCGTGAGCGCGGCGGCAAAACCGGGCAGATAGGAAAGAAAACGGTTCATGTTTTGCATGGAAAATCGTTATGGTTTATAGGCCGTCTGAAAATTTTCAGACGGCCTTTAGGGTTTTTATTGGTGGTTCTTGAGATATTACAAAAGTCTCAGCCTGAATATTTTCATGATACCAAGAAAACAGCCGCGCTGGATTCAGGCGGCTGTCGTGATGCGTTATACAGTTTGTTTGCGGCGGCGCAGCCAGCGGAAAACCGGAAGCAATACCATCAACAAGGCCAACGCCCACAATACTTTGGTAATCGGGCCATGGAACAACACGCCCAAATCGCCTTGTGAAATCGACAAAGCGCGGCGCAGGCTCGATTCCATCAATTCGCCCAATACATAGCCCAAAATCAGCGCAGACAATGGGAAATTGAGTTTGCGCAGGAAGTAGCCCAATATGCCCAAGCCCACCATCAATACCAAGTCGAACGTGGTGCTGTGAATCGCGTACACGCCGACAAAGCTCACGGTGGCGATGGCCGGAATCAGGATGTAGTTAGGGATGTTCAACAGCTTGGCAAAAAAGCCGACCAACGGAATATTGAGTAACAGCAAAATCACGTTACCGATAAACAACGACGCAATCAAGCCCCATACGATATCAGGCTGTTCGCTGAACAACTGCGGGCCGGGAGTGATGTTGTACAAGGTCAACGCGCCCATCATCACGGCAGTCGTGCCGGAGCCGGGTACGCCCAAGGTCAGCATCGGAATGAACGAACCGCAGGCAGAAGCATTGTTGGCTGCTTCAGGCGCGGCGATACCGCGCAAGTCGCCTTCACCGAATTTACCTGAAGCGCCGGCAAGTTTCTTCTCGTTGGTGTAGGTCATCGCGCTGGCAATGGTGGCACCCGCACCCGGCAAAATACCCACCACGAAACCGACCACGCCGCTGCGCACCATACTGCCGAAAGCAAACAGAAATTCTTTCGCGTTAAACAGGGCGCGTTTGCCTTGTTCCAACGCTTTTTGGCCGCGCTCGGTGTGCTCGAGCATAATCAGGATTTCACTCACACTGAAGAAACCGATTACGATGGTGGTGAACTGAATGCCGTCTGAAAGGTTGACTGAATCAAACGTGAAGCGGTACACGCCGGTTACGGCATCCACGCCTACGGTCGCCAAGCCTAAGCCGATTAAGGAGGCGATGGCGGTTTTTAGCGGTTGGTCGCCGACCAGGCCGCTAAGGCAGGTAATAGCGAATACCATCAGGACGAAATATTCGGCAGGACCGAACGCAACCGCCCAGTTTGCCAGCAGCGGCGCAAACAAGACCACGCCGGTGGTGGCGATGGTGCTGCCGGTAAACGAGCTGACGGCAGAGAGCGACAAGGCAATGCCTGCCTTACCCTGTTTGGCCAAGGGATAGCCGTCGAGCGTGGACATAATCGCCGCCGCATCCCCGGGCACGTTAATCAAAATGGCCGAAATACGACCGCCGTATTCACAGCCCAAATAAACGGCTGCCAACAAAATCAAAGCCGATTCGGGAGGCAGGCCGAGTGCATAAGCAAACGGCAGCAAAATCGCCACGCCGTTAATCGGCCCCAAACCCGGCAGCATACCGACAATAGTGCCCAGGGATGCGCCGAAGAAGGCCAGCATCAGGTTTTGCGGCTCTAAAGCCACGGCAAAACCGCTCATTAAAAAGTTTAAAGTATCCATGTTCCGTCCTTAACCGAAAAAGCCGACCGGCAGTGGAACATCCAGCAGGCGGTCAAACAGCAGATAAAAGCCTACCCCCAGCGCAATGCCTGAAAGCGCACAAGCCTTGAAACTGCCGCCGAATAATGTGCCGACGGTAAACGCCATCAGCGCGGTAGCCAGCGGAAAGCTGAGCAATTCAAACAAAACGGCATACAGCAACAAAGCCGCCAAGCAAATGCCGAGCTTTTTCAGCATATTGGGGGTGTAGCCCAAGTCGATGACTTCGCTGTTGCGGCGAATGACTAAAAACAGACAGGATACGGCCAGGAGTGACAGGATCAGCACCGGATAAGGGCGCGGACCCAACGGATCATAGCTGATCGGCGCAGTGTAGCCCCATGCCAGATACAGCAGGAACACGGCTGCCGCGAGCAGCAAACCGGAAAAACAGCGTTCGAGATTCATAATATCTCCATATCTCCGTGAAGGATTCATTTTTATGGTTCAGCGAGAATTTCAGACGGCCTTTTTAATGGCTAATCTTATCTTTATGCTGAACATTTATCCCAGAATTGATTTGGTCCGCAAAATAAGCAAATGCTTTTCAGACGGCCTGATGAAAGCCAGCAGGCCGTCTGAAAGCGCAGTGGAACTATTTTATTTGGTGTTCAAATCAAACTCTTTAGATAAAGCGCGCATTTCGTCGGTGGTTTTCACCACGTATTGCTGCAATTCTTCGCCGGTCAATTCAAACGGCAACAAATCGCGGCCGGCACGGATGTCGGCGAATTTCGGGTCTTTCAACATCGCATCGAAGTGGTTTTTCCACCAGTTGAACGATTCGTCAGACACTTTCGGGCCCATGTAGTAGCCGCGGATCACCGGCCACTCTACATCGAAGCCTTGTTCTTTCGCCGTTGGAATGTCTTTCAGCTTACCTTCCAAACGGTTCGGCGAGAATACGGCCAACACGCGGATTTTGCCTGATTCAATGTGCGGCCCCATTTCGGCAATACCGGCGCTCACGACATTGATGTGGTTGCCCAATACCGCCGTAACCGCTTCACCACCGCCTTCCAAGGCTACGTAAGTCATGTCTTTCGGGTTCACGCCGGCCGCTTTGGCCATCATTGCGGTTTGCAGCCAGTCTTGACCACCCACGCTGCCGCCCGCACCGAAGCTGATGGATTTAGGATCTTTTTTCAGTGCTTCAGCCAAATCGTTCAAATTTTTCAAAGGCGATTCGGCATTTACCGCCACCATGCCGTAGTCGGTGCCGACTGCTGCCAACCAGCGCACGTCTTTCTCGGTGTATTGGCCGAATTTGCCTTGTGCCAAGTTCAACAGTGAGCCGGTCGAAAAGGCCACAATCGCATCGCCGTTGGCCGGATCGTTGGCCACGATTTTATTGTAGGCCACCGCGCCCACACCGCCCGGCATGTAGGTCACGCGCATCGGTTTTTTCAGCTGGTCGGTGTCTTTCAAGCCGGTTTGCGCCAGCTTGCAGGTCAAGTCAAAACCGCCACCCGGTTTGGCAGGGGCAATACATTCAGGTTTTTTTGGTTCGCCTGCTTCGGCAGTGTCTTTGTTACAGCCACTCAAGGCTAATGCAGCCAAAGCGGCCAAGCTGATTGCAGCGGTAGTGGATTTGCGGAACATGTAGTTTCTCCTTACTATTGACTATTGAAGTAAAAGCTCGGCAACATCATGTTGCTGTGGCTTCTTTGTTGACAATCTTTGCAAAATTAAAAGAATCATCAAGTCTTGTCAAGAATAGATTAAAAATTTTAAAGCGATTAAACCCATATAATTCAAAGGGAAATAGAAAGTTTGTGTCAGAATTTCAGCAAATAATCAAGATATTTTAAATTTCGTTAAGGTTAAATTGATGATTTTAATGATGGCTGTGCCGGTGTGGTTTTGCATTATGCAGAAGTATTAATTAGAAATAGAACCAAATTTTATGTTGTTGTTTGTAATTGATTTATCGTGATGACATAAAGGCATCAGTGTCAGTGACCATTCGACGGTCACAAAATATTAATATTTTGATGACTTCAGCGGGAGAGATTGCAAAACGCAATCAAAAAGGCTTCGTTTGGGCTGAAAAATATCAGATCAAACGAAGCCTTTACTCAAACGGTTGAATCAGGGTTTGTCAGGTTTTAGCCACGGCGCCAAGTGGTCACACCGGATTTGTCTTCCAGAATAATGTTTTCCGCGGCCAACACATCGCGGATACGGTCGGATTCTGCCCAGTTCTTATCGGCGCGCGCCTGTTTGCGGGCTTCAATCAGTGCTTCGATTTCTCCGTTAGACAGGCCGTCTGAAACGCTGCCGCCTTGTAAAAACTCAGTCGGGTCGCGTTGCAACAGGCCGATGGTGCCGCCTAAATGCTTCAGGCAGGCGGCGAGGTCGGCGTTTTGCGTTTTGTTGACTTCATTTGCCAGCTCAAACAAAACCGCCATGGCCTGCACGGTGTCGAAATCATCATCCATCGCGGCTTGGAAGCGGCGCACATAATCGTTGTCCGCATTAAAGCTTTCAGACGGCATGGTATTTTTCAGCGCGGTGTACAAACGCGTCAATGAGCCTTTGGCATCGTCCAAATGCGCATCGGAATAATTCAGCGGGCTGCGGTAATGCGCGCGCAAAATAAAAAAGCGTACCACTTCGGCATCATAGGCTTTCAACACATCGCGGATGGTAAAGAAATTGCCCAGCGATTTGGACATTTTTTCGCCGTCCACACGGATAAAGCCGTTGTGTAACCAATATTTCACATGGCTTTCAATCGCTTTGCCGCCGTGGTTGTGGCCGCACGAATGGCCGTGCGCACCGACGCTTTGGGCGATTTCGTTTTCATGGTGAGGGAATTGCAAATCCGCGCCGCCGCCGTGAATGTCGAACGTGTCGCCAAAGAGATTTTCACTCATCGCCGAGCATTCGATATGCCAACCCGGACGACCTTGCCCCCACGGGCTTTCCCAAGCCGGTTCGCCCGCTTTAGCCGCTTTCCACAGCACAAAATCCAAAGGATAGCGTTTGAAACCGCCCACTTCCACGCGCTCGCCTGCGCGCAAATCATCCAGCGATTTTCCTGAAAGCTGGCCGTAAGCGGCAAACTCACGCACGGCGTAATACACATCGCCATTCTCCGCCGCATACGCCTTGCCTTTGGCAATCAAGCGCTCAATCATTGCAATCATCTGCGGAATATTTTCCGTGGCTTTCGGCTCGACATCCGGACGCAGCACGCCTAAAGCCGCCGCATCTTCGTTCATCGCTTCAATAAAACGCGCCGTCAACTCGCCGATGGTCTCGCCGTTTTCCGCCGCGCGCACAATGATTTTGTCGTCAATATCGGTGATGTTGCGCACATAAGTGAGCGGATAATCACGCTCGCGCAGCCAGCGCGCAATCATGTCGAACACCACCATCACACGCGCATGGCCGAGATGGCAGTAGTCATACACGGTCATGCCGCACACGTATATGCGCACGTTTTCAGGGTTGATGGGGGCGAAAGGTTCTTTTTGACGGGTTAGGGTGTTGTAGATGGTTAGCATGGATTAAGAACTTTCTGTAATCGTCCAAGGTACATCATTCTTTTTTGAGATAGTTGTGATGGCAACACGAGGATCAATGGCTTTCAGTAATTGCTTTAATTTATCTCGTAAATCAGGCAGATCATATATTTGTTTTGTTCTCTTAGGTTGTTTTATGTGTAAGACAACACGAATGTTTTGGCATCTTAAGGCTTTTTCAGCAAAGTTTTTTTCATCGGAACTATTCGCTTGGAATTTAGCTGAAACAATGCCTGCAAGAGTATCTCTTACTTTTTGGGCGATTTCTTCCTCTAAAGGTGGTTTTTTGGGATTGCGTTCCCCTTCTCTAAAATCTTTAATTTCACAGAGCCATAATACTTGATCGTTTTCATATGCAATAAAGTCAATGGCCTTATTGCCCTTTGAGCATTTATTTTCAAATTGATTACGATAATGTGACCACTCATCGTATTTGGAGGCCTGATAGTTTTCAGGAAATTCGAATTTTAGTGAGCCTTCAGTAATTGTCATACGTTATCCTTCAAATATCTAAATATCTGTCAGATTGAGCTAAACTTTCATCAAGTGCAACAATTGTATCTAAGTCATACATATCATTCCCTTGTTCTAATTTCACTCCATTATCAGTGGCAATAAGTGAAAAATAACGGCTTGAGAAATTTTTTTCTTTTGATTTGAGGATTTCAAGTTCGCGTAATAAAAATAAAGAATGTGTTGCAATAAAAACCTGAATGCCTTGTTTGGATAGAGCAAAGATAATTTCTGCTGCTACTCTAATCAGTTTTGGATTTAAGTTTGCTTCAGGTTCATCCCAAAAAAGATAGCCTTTATCTAAGAGTGCACCAGTTGAAATGAGACGAGCAATCATGACAAATTTGCGCAGGCCTTCCGCAACTAAAGGAGCTTCAATTTTTCCAGTTTTACTTGTCAGTGACAAATAGAAGCGCCCATTCTCTTCATATACGGTCCCCCCCATAGCTGCTTCAATCGGTTGTAATAATGTTTTAATTTTGTTAAGGCGCGGTCCTTTCGCTAAAGGTAGACTGAGCTGGACACATGTATCAAACCAAGTTTCTTCAAAAGGAATGCTGTTATTTAAATATAATGAATTGAACCAAGGGCATAATGTGATTAGTTCTCTGCTGGGTGGAAAATAGCTGTATTTGTATATTCGGTCTCTTTTAGCCCTATTTTTTCTAATTTTACCTCCGTGGTAGAGGTGGTAGAAAAATTCAGAAGGCTATGAGTATATTGATTTAATTCCAGTGTGATATTGGCTTTAACTCTACCTTGCACTCGCTTTGTTAAGCGACCTAAACCATCTGGTCGAAAGACATTTACCAATTTGTTAGCAAAGCTTTTCTGTAAATCAGTTTTAATTAATCTGTTTTTTTCATTAGAGGTTACTTCTAGTAGGCTGTAAATAAGCTTAAGCAGATGTGTTTTACCACAGCCATTTTCTGCAACAATTACATTAAGATTTTTTGAGAATTCAAAATTTTCGTTCGGTAAAACAGTAAAATTCTCTACTTTCAATGATTTCACATATTCTTTTGAAGACACGATGCTTACTCCAAGTTGATTGTTTTTCGAGTTTTCAGACGGCCTTTCTATCCCGCAGGCCGTCTGAAAACTTTCCATCATTTGACTTATTCCGCCTGAAACACACTGGTATCGGTTTTCGGCTGATTCTCGGCAATTTCCAACGCGGCCGCTGCTTTTTCTGCGGCGGCTTTTTCTGCGTCCAAACGTTTTTTCTCGTTCAAATACATGCTGATTTGGCGCACTAGGTCTTGTGTGCCTTGGTGTGCCAGGGCGCTGATTTTAAACAGGCGCGGGGTGGACATGTCAAATTCGAAGCGGTCATCGGGTGCGGGGTAATCCCAGCCGATTTGTTCGAGGAATTTGGCGGTGCGGCGTTCGGCTTCTTCGTCATCGAGCATGTCGAATTTGTTCAGCACCAGCCAGCGCGGTTTGGCGTGGAGTTCTTCGTCGTATTTGCGCAATTCGTTGATGATGGCCAAGGCTTCTTCGGCGGGATTGACGGTTTCGTCAAACGGCGCCAAATCGACCACATGCAGCAACAGGCCGGTGCGCGAGAGATGCTTCAGGAAGCGGTGACCCAAGCCGGCACCTTCTGCCGCGCCTTCAATCAGGCCGGGGATGTCGGCCATGACAAAGCTGTTGTTTTCGTCCATGCGCACCACGCCCAAATTGGGGTGTAAGGTGGTGAACGGGTAATCGGCTACTTTTGGGCGGGCAGCGGATACGGCGGAAATCAGCGTGGATTTGCCGGCATTCGGCATACCGAGCAGACCGGCATCGGCTAAGACTTTCAATTCCAATTGTAGCGAACGCGCTTCGCCTTCTTCGCCGGGCGTGGCTTGCTTCGGTGCGCGGTTGACCGATGATTTGAAATGGATGTTGCCCAAACCGCCTTTGCCGCCGCGTGCCAAACAAACGCGCTGGCCGTGGTGGGTCAGGTCGGCGACGATTTCGTCGGTGTCGATGTCGCGAATCAGCGTGCCGACGGGCATGTGCAGGGTGATGTCGTCTGCACCGGCGCCGTAGCGGTCGGCACCGTAGCCTTTTTCGCCGTTTTTGGCTTGATAGCGCTTAACGAAACGGTATTCGACCAAGGTGTTTAAGTTTTCATCGGCTTGAGCCCATACGCTGCCGCCTTTGCCGCCGTCGCCGCCATCGGGTCCGCCGCGCGGCACGAATTTTTCACGGCGGAAACTGGCCGCGCCGTTGCCGCCTTTACCGGCAACAACTTCGATTTTTGCTTCATCAATAAATTTCATTCGATTCTCAATATTTTTAAAAGTTGTTTGGTGTTTCAGACGGCCTATGGGATATCGTTCGGTTTTGAAAGCTGAAAAAGCAGGCCGTCTGAAAAAAATAATGGGTTGAGAGTTATTATAAAGGATAAGTCAAGGGCTTGTGTGCTTATCTTCAGCGTGCGGTTGGGCTTGCATATTTTTTAAATGGAAATTAATATCAATATTATTTAATTGGCTGCACACAACTGCAAAGAGAAAGGAACGCACATGGCTTACACTTTACCCGAACTGGGCTACGCCTACGATGCTTTGGAGCCGCATTTCGATGAAATGACGATGAACATTCACCATACCAAGCACCATCAGGCTTATGTCAACAATGCCAATGCGGCGTTGGAATCGCTGCCTGAGTTTGCCGCTTTGCCGGCGGAAGAATTGATTGCCCGCCTGAAAGAATTGCCGAGCGACAAGCAAACCGTGTTGCGCAACAATGCCGGCGGCCATGCCAACCATTCTTTCTTTTGGAAAAACCTGAAAACCGGCACGACCTTGCAAGGCCGTCTGAAAGAAACCATCGAGCGCGATTTTGGTTCGGTAGACGAATTCAAAGCCGAATTTGAAAAAGCGGCTGCCAGCCGCTTCGGTTCCGGCTGGGCATGGCTGGTGTGGGACGGCGGCCGCCTGAAAGTGGTGTCAACCGCCAACCAGGATTCGCCGCTGATGGGAGAAGAAGTGGCCGGTTGCAAAGGCTACCCGATTATCGGTTTGGACGTGTGGGAACACGCTTATTATCTGCAATACCAAAACCGCCGTCCGGATTACATCAAAGCGTTTTGGAATGTGGTGAACTGGGACGAAGCGGCGAAGCGTTTTGAAGAAAAAGCCTAATGGTTTTGGCAAATTCTTCATCTTTGGCACATTTCTTCGTTATGCCCTGCTTGAAAGCCGGTCTATCTAGGTAATGCCTGCGCTTTTTGTCTGACCTCGCTTCGAACTGTACGCAAATCTGGCGCTTTGCAAAGGTCTTGGATTAATCGCTGATGGATGCAAAAGGCCGTCTGAAACTTCTCCGTTTCAGACAGCCTTTCATCATTACTTATTTCGCCAATTCTTGGTCGATTTCTTGGTAAAGCTTGTTGAAATCCGGTTCGCCGACGAAGGTTTTCAGAATTTCGCCTTTTTTGTTGATGAGCGTGGAAGTCGGGTACACCTGCGTGCTGAAGGCTTTGCCGACGGTGCCGCCTTCATCATACATCACGGTAAACGGTAGGCCGTATTCTTTGACGTATTGATGCACGCTTTCAATCGGGTCAATCGGTTCGGCAATGCCCAATACTTGGAAATCTTTGCCCTGATAATCCTTGGCCATTTTGATGACTTTCGGCATTTCGCTCACGCAGCCGGGGCAGGATGGGAACCAGAAATTGATAAAGGTTACTTTGTCTTGCAGGCTCGCGTTGTTGACCGTTTGGCCTTGCAAATCGGTCAGGCTGAATGCCGGCGCGGATTTGTTGTCGGGAATCAGGATAAAGGCCAGCAATGCGCCGACAATGGCTACGGCGGCGAGGGTAATCAGTTTTTTCATGCGATCAATGATTCAAGTGAGGTTAACAGGTTGTCGGGAAAGCGGATGCTGCGGCCGCTGGCGGCATCGACGGGCATCAGCGTGATGCCGGCTTCGACAGCGTTTTTGCCGCTGTGCACCAACTCGATGGTTTGCGTCATCAGCAGGTGGCGTGCGGTTAATTCTTTGATGTGGCTGTGTACGCGCAATTCGTTGCCGTCAACAGCGGGTCGGCGGTAACGGATGTCGATGCGGGCGACGACCAAATGCACGTTGTCCGGCAGCGATAATAAACCGCGTTGGTCGAAAAACGTCCAGCGCGCTTCTTCGAGAAACTCAAGATAGCGCGCGTGGTTGACGTGGCCGTAGCTGTCGATGTGGTAATTGCGGACGCGGATGTTCATGGGTTTATGAGGCCGTCTGAAAATTTACGGCGATGCAGAAATGTGTTTTCAGACGGCCTGTCAAAGGTTAATTCAAATTCAAGGGTTGGAACGCTTCACGCGCCAATGGCCCGGCTTCCAAGTCGGTGATGACGGTGGAGAGCTGGATATCGAACCATTCGTTGAAAATATCGGCGTGCAAATCCGGCCATTCGCTTTCGTCTTCGCACCAGTCGGCCAGTTCGGCTGCGAAAATGTCCTCAAAGCGCGATTCGATTTCGTCCCATACTTCATCGGAAGTTTCGCACGGACGAACGAGATAGGCATTGGCATCGGCCTGTAAATTTTCCAAAGTCAAATCGGCCAAATGGTTGCCGGGCAGGGATTGCAGCCAGTTCCAAAACGGATCGAGCGGCACGAGTAAAAAGACGCTGCGGTTGACTTCGTACATGATGGGTTCCTTTTGTTGAGTAGAGCGGATGACCCGGTCTTTTTGTTTAGACCGTAACGGAATAATAGCCCAAAGGTGGTGTCATGAAAAGGCCGAAATCTTAACAAAACGCCCATCCGGTGCATTTCTCCATTATGTGATGGGTCAATTTCGAACGGCATTAAATCCGAGGTTTTATAAAATGCTCAGGCCGTCTGAAAGCAATGTATGTTTTCAGACGGCCTGAGAGCTTTAAGGCGAATCAATCCAAGCGGATCATACCGCTGCCGGCCGGCTGGAGTTTTTCCCAGTCGTCTGCCGGTGCGGCGGTATCGGGTTCGGTCGCTTCGATAGGCATGTTTTGCGTGGTGCTGCCGCTGTCGACCAAATCATCGATGTCGATGTCTTCATCGGCACTCTGCACGGTTTGGCCGCCGGTCTGCTGATTGCGCATGCGCATGTACAAATCGCGGGTGTAGCTGTATTTGTCGATGGCGGCACCTTCCAAGCTGTCGGTCAAATCGAGCAGGCTTTCGCGGGTGTTGATGGCGTTGAGTGCGGTGGTGCCCCAGCGGCCGGCGCTGGTTTCAAACACGGCATTCTTCACCGGATAAGCCACGGTCACAGCAGTACCTAAGGTATCGCGCACGGTAGAAGGCCCTAGCAGCGGCACTACAAAGTAATTGCTGTTTTTCCAGCCCCATGAAGCCATGGTGTCGCCCAAGGAATTTTTGTTGTTGGGTACGCCGCCTGCGCCTGCTACGTCAATCAAACCGCCCAAACCGAAGGTGGAGTTCAAACCGACGCGCACCAAGTCTTCACTGGCGCGTTTGATGTCGAGACGCAACACGTTGCTGCCGAAGCTGACCACGTCGCGCAGGTTGTTGAAGAAGTTGCTCACGCCGGTGCGCACGGGCTGCGGCGTGACTTTACGGTAGCCGCGGGCAACAGGCGACATGACATATTGGTCGGCTTTATCGTTAAACTTGGATACGGCGCGGTTGTAGGGCTCGTAAGGGTCGGCCGGATTACGTTCGGCAAAGGCCGGTTGGGCAGCGAATAAGCTGATGAGCAGCAGGGAAGCAGCAGTTTTTCTCATGGGGTCACCCAGTCTTTAATTTCGTACAAATCAGTCAGCGCACGCACCGATTCGGGAATGTGGCGCAATTGGACGGCTTTGTTTTTTAAACGCAATGCGGTCAGCAGCAGCGACACACAGGCGGAATCGGCATAGCTGACATGGCTTAAATCCAGCGCGTCGGTTTCTTTCAGACGGCATTGCTGTTCGAATTGGCGGTAGGCTGAATCGGTCACGGTTTTGACGGTAATGTCGCCGCTCAGATACAGCACGTTGTCGCGGATTTCTGAATTCATGAGGTTTTGAGTCTGTGAAGTTTGGCGTAAAAAGGCACGGCTAAAGCCGTGCGCTTAAGGATTATTTGCCGCTGTTTTTGGCTTTCAAGTCGGCAATCAGGCCGTCTATGCCTTTGGTTTTAACGGTTTCGCCGAATTGGTTGCGGTAAACGGTCACCAAGCTTGCACCTTCAACGGCCACGTTGTACACGCGGTAGCGGTTGCCGCTTTGGTAGGTAGTGAAATCCATGTTGACCGGTTTTTCGCCGGCAGCGCTCACTTCGGCACGTACGGTGATTTCTTTACCGTTGCGGGCAACGACCGGATTGTCTTTCACGTTTACTTTGGCATTTTTGAATTTCATCATGGTGCCGGAGTAGGTGCGGATCAACAGGGTTTGGAATTCTTTGGTCAAAGCCTGTTTTTGCGCATCGGTGGCGGTGCGCCAAGGATTGCCCACGGCCAAGGCGGTCATGCGTTGGAAATCAAAATAAGGCATGGCATAGGCTTCGGCTTTGCGGCGGGCGGTGTTGGCATCGCCGCTTTGCAATATGGTCAGAACCTGGGTCGCGTTTTGGCGGATTTGGTTGATGGCATCCGCAGGAGCGGCGGCTAAGCTGATGCTCAATAAACCGATGCCCAAGGCGCTGAAGAAAGCTGATTTTTTCATGTTTGTGTATTCCTAAATTAAAAAATATTGTTGTGTTTATGGGGCCGAATCTGCGTTGCCCGAAGCGGCTGAATCAGAATCGCCGGATTGTTTTTCGGCAAAGCTGGTCATGAATTTGCCGATTAAGTTTTCCAATACCATGGCCGAGCTGGTGACGCTGATGGTGTCGCCCTCGGCCAAATTATCCATGTCGCCGCCCTGCAACAGGCCGATGTATTGCTCCCCCAAGAGGCCGGAAGTGAGGATTTGGGCGGAAACGTCCGTGCTGAATTCGTATTGTTTGTCGAGATTCAAGGTTACGCGCGCTTGATAGCTTTTGGGGTCGAGTGTGATGGCGGAAACGCGGCCGACCAATACGCCGGCCGATTTAACCGGCGCATTGGTTTTCAGCCCGCCGATGTCGCTGAAATCGGCATACACGGTGTAGGTTTGTTGTGCACTGCCCATGCCCGTGCCACCTGCTACGCGGAAGGCCAAAAAGCCCAGTGCCGCCACGCCCAGCAAGACAAACAAACCGACCCAAAATTCTAAAATACTTTTTTTCATTGTCGTTACTCAGTAAACATCCATGCGGTTAAAACAAAATCAATCGCCAAAATAGTCAGGGCGGAAGACACCACCGTGCGCGTGCTGGCGCGTAAAATCCCTTCTGAAGTCGGTACGCAGTGAAAGCCCTGGTGCACGGCAATCAAGGTAACAGCCACACCGAACACCACCGATTTAATCAGGCCGTTGACGACATCGTAGCTGATGGTCATGTTGCTCTGCATTTGTGACCAGAAAATGCCGCTGTCCAAGCCCAGCCATTGCACGCCGACCAGATAGCCGCCGAAAATGCCGGCCACGTTGAAAATCGAGGCCAGAAGCGGCATAGAAAACACGCCTGCCCAAAAGCGCGGCGCCACCACACGGGCAACGGGATCGACCGCCATCACATTCATCGCTTCAAGCTGCTCGGTAGTTTTCATCAGGCCGATTTCGCTGGTCATCGCACCGCCTGCGCTGCTGGCAAACAAAATCGCCGCCAATACCGGCCCCAGTTCGCGCAGAAGGGAAGCGGCCACCATATAGCCCAACACATCGGCGGCTTTGAATTTCGCCAATTGCGTATAGCCCTGCAAACCAATCACCATGCCGACAAATAAGCCTGAAACGGCAATAATCAAGACCGACATCACGCCGGCAAAATAAATCTGACGGATGCTCAGGCGCGGGCGGGTAAAAGCCGTGGCCGATTTCGCCAGAATTTGCAGCAGAAACAAGGTGACGCTGCCGAGAGATTGGATAAAGCCCAAGGTTTTTGAGCCGACGGATTGGATAAAATTCATATTTTTAAAACGGTTATCTTTCAGACGGCCTATTCATCAGTCCGTCTGAAAACAGAAAAAGTTCATTTAATGGTCTGGTGCGTTCACGACAATGGTTTTGGCCAGCATGTCTTCCAGCGAACGGCGGTTGTAGCCACGCGAAAGCACCAAAAAAGCATTAATCAAAATGGGCAGGCCGACCAAGCTGTTGATGACATAAATCAACAGTTCGCGCTTGAACACATATTGTGCCGCAGTCAGCTGCCCGCCTGTTGCTTCCAATATCGGCCGAATCTTCATCAGCCTCTTACCGATGGTTTGGCCGTGGCGGCGGATAAAATGAAGCTGCATGCCGAGATAAGCCAGCAGCAACAGAAAAAAAGTGCCCAAGTTGATAAACAAAAACGCATCAGTATCGAGCGTGTATTGGTCGGTCAGGCTGAATACGGCCACCATCACGATAAAACACACCATCGCCAGGCATTGGTTAATCAACACCGCGCCCAAGCGTTTCCATAGTGAAGCCAAGGTCAGGCCGAGTTTGGCTGCGACATCGTTGATGACAACGGCTATGGTGCCGGGGCGGGTTTTATATGGGGTAGAAGGCATTGGCGCCTCCTTATTTTTTCAGCCGGCCTTCTATGGTACACAGGCCGGCTGAATGCGTATTCTTAACCGCCCAATAAATCCTGCTGCAAAGTCGTTTGCGCCGGATAACGGTAGGCCACCGGGCCGTCGGCCAAGCCGCCGACAAACTGCTGTACCCACGGCGAATCGAGTTCGCGCATTTCTGCAGGTGAGCCGCTGAACATGATTTCGCCGTGTGCCAAGAAAATTACTTGATCAACGATTTGCAGTGATTTTTCAATATCGTGCGACACCATCACGCTGGTCGAACGCAGCGCGGTATTGGCGCGGCTGATTAAGTGGGCAATCACGCCCAGTGAAATCGGGTCGAGACCGGTAAACGGTTCGTCATACAGCATAATTTCAGGGTCGAGCGCGATGGTGCGCGCCAAGGCCACACGTCGCGCCATGCCGCCGGAAAGTTCGGACGGCATCAATTTTTCCACGCCGCGCAAACCGACGGCGTTAAGTTTCAGTAACACCAAATCACGAATCACCGCTTCAGGCAGCTTGGTCAGTTCGCGCATCGGAAACGCCACGTTATCGAACACGGTCAAATCGGTAAACAGCGCGCCGTGTTGGAATAAAACGCCCATACGGCGGCGGTGCTCATGCAATTCGGCGGCGGAAAACTCGGCCAAGTCGCGACCTTCAATCAATACCTGCCCCTGCTGCGGGTGAATCTGGCCGGTAATCAGGCGCATCAGCGTGGTTTTACCGCTTCCCGAGCCTCCCATTACGGCTGCAAACGCCCCCTGTGCAATCGTGAAATTGATATTGCTCAGAATCAGGCGGCCGCCATAGGCAAAAGCCACGTCTTTCATTTCGATAAAGGGCGTCGGGTTCATAAGACAGCGTGCGGTTTGGATGTATTTTAATTACTTGATATTTTAATACTTCTGCCGGTTTAGGGCAATTTCAGACGGCCTCAAAGCCTTTCATGGTTTGTTAAAACGCGTGAAAAGACAAGGTGCGGGCAGATTTCGGCGGGTGGTAGCCGTACAACAGCATGCATCTGTGTATGTAATTGGGTGTCGGTTTTGCGGACAAAAATAAAGTTTTCTTATGATGAGGCGAATACAAAAAAGGCCGTCTGAAACATTGTTTTTCAGACGGCCCGAGTGCTTTGCAAAATCCCCGTCTGTGGTACATTTTTTCGATTATGCGCTGCTCGGAATCATGCCTATCTTTTTGATAATATGCCTGAGCTTTATGTACTGCTTGAACCGGGCCTGCACTTAAATCTGGGATTGGCAAAAGTCTCAGCTGTTTATTGTTCGCAATCCGGTTTACAAAGCCGCCAAAAAATCCGGTAAAGCAGACAAATTCGGCAAAATCGCCAAATGCGGGCTGGTGCGCAGTTTTTCTTCCGTATGCGCGCCGGTGGTGACCGCAATCGCCGGTGCCCCCGCGTTGGCGGCCATGTCCAAATCATGTGTGGTGTCGCCGATGACAATGGTTTCGGACGGCATTAAACCGAGCTCGTCACATAATTTCAACACCATATCCGGCGCCGGTTTTGACGGCTGTTCGCTGGCGCAGGTGGTGGCCAGCCAAAAGTCGGCAGTACCGGTTTGGGCGATGGAGTTGTCCAAACCCGTGCGGCCTTTGCCGGTGGCCACGGCCAGCCAATAGCCTTGCGCTTTCAGCGTTTCCAAGCAGGGGATGGCATCGGGGAACAGGGTCATGTTGCGGTTGTTCGGGTTTAAGTAATGCGCGGCATAGGTTTCGATGATTTCTTCCTGTTGGTGCAAGTTCAAATCCGGCGCAAGGCGGCACACGATGGTCGGCAGGTTGTAGCCGATAAGCGGACGGATTTGGTCGGCTTCGGGTGCGGCGTGACCGTTTTCGGTAAAACTTTCCTGCACGGTGGCGATAATCGGCAGGGTGGTGTCGGCCAGCGTGCCGTCCCAGTCGAAAATGACGAGTTTCGGTTTCATAATCGGTTCCTTTGTTTCAGACGGCCTGAAATCACGGGCATTCAGATATTTAAGGATGTTGCAAAAGTCTCGAGGCCGTCTGAAAAGCCCATCCCATCTGCTTATATTTTCGTACCTCTGGGCCGCATAAACGGCCCAAGGAACGGCATAACCGGCAGCATAATCAGATCGCCGGCAATGGCAAACGGAGTCAGAATCATTGCCGAGGCAACACCTGCACCGCTTAGTCCGTAGTTACCTCTTTCGCGTTCAACACAGACGGCTTCGGGCGTGATGTCGGTCACATGGGGCGTTTTTCAGCGAGCATCACCAAGCGGTTGGGCGGCAGGTTTTTGCTGTCGGGTTGGGCGAGGCCGAAAGAATAGATGTTTTCATCCTTGATGGTGGTTTCAGGCAGCGCGTCGATGTTGTCTAACGCGCGGCTGGTTAAATGGCAGCCGGAGAGGGCAAATGTGGCCGATACAGCTACCGATGGCTTGGATAAAGTGGATTTTTTCAGGAAAGGTCGCCTTTGTTTTATTTGTCTTTTTCAGACGGCCTGATGCTGATTGTCCAACATCACGATAAATTGCGTCAATTCCTGCGGCAAGTCGGCTTTTAAAACCAGTTTTTCACCCGTGAGCGGATGGTCTAAATGCAGCTCGCAAGCGTGGAGAAACATGCGCTTGAGGCCGAGTTTTTGCAGGCGTTTGTTGGCTTGGTAGTCGCCGTAGCGCTCGTCGCCGGCAATGGGGCTGTGTTGTGACTGCATGTGCACGCGGATTTGGTGGGTGCGGCCGGTTTTGAGCGCGGCTTCGACCAAAGTAAGCGCAGACAGGCCGACTTGGTGCAGCAGGCCGTCTGAATAGCGTTTGAGTACGCGGAAGATGGTGTGCGCCGATTGGCCTTCATCACTCACGCGCACCATTTTTTCGCCTTGTGCGCCGGTGTATTTGAACAATGGCAGTTTGACGTGGAAACGGTCGTTGTTCAGACGGCCTACACCCAATGCCAGATAGATTTTTTTCGGGTGGTCGTTACGGATCATTTCGTGCAGTTTCACCAAGGCGCTGCGTTTTTTGGCAATCATGAGCAGGCCGCTGGTGTCTTTGTCGAGGCGGTGCACCAGTTCCAGATATTTGGCTTCGGGGCGGGCTTGGCGGATTTGTTCGATCACGCCGAAACTCACGCCGCTGCCGCCGTGTACCGCTACGCCCGAAGGTTTGTTGATGACCAACAAGGCATCGTCTTCATAGACAATTTCAAATTCGCGCGCGGGAGTCGTTGGGGCGGTTTCAGACGGCCTTTGTTTTTCGGCAATGCGGATGGGCGGAATGCGTAAAACTTGGCCGGCTGCGATGCGGGTGTCGGGCTTGCAGCGCTTTTTATCCAGCCGCACTTCACCGGCGCGGATAATGCGGTGAATATGGCTTTTCGGCACGTCCTTGAGAATTTTTATCAGATAGTTATCAAGACGTTGGCCTGCTTCGTGTTCGGTAAGGGTAATTTGGCTGACTGAATCTTTGCGTATTGGGTGCATTTTCTCTATAATCCAAACATTCGTTTTCACCGTTTTGCAAACGGGCGCGCGGCAACATAAAATTACAGCTGCTGCCGCAGGGAAAATCCCTTCCGGAAAACGGATTTACTGTTAAAAATAGATTTTATATTAAAAACGCACTCTACAAAGCATTTCCTTCTGTTTATAGACAGCCAGTAAACGGGAGAGCGTAATTAAGTTTGAATTGATTTGCCCATCTCACAGAGCATAAGACGAACGGATTTTCAGGGTTCCGCCCGCCGCGCAGCAATCTGAAGAATAACAACAGGCAAACGATGAAGAAGATGACGGCTACCTGATTTATGCGGCTTGATGATGTTCAATCCGCGCTTAATTTTAGGCCTGACATACTGAAAAGATGGTATACAGGCGGCGGTGTCTTTCATTTCATGATACCGAATTGTTCTTTATGACCTTCTTTATCCGAACCCGACCGTACATGACCGTATTTTTTCAGACGGCATGAAACCTTGCGGAAATTCAACTCAAAAACTGATTACATCAGGACCACCAGCCTGCTTGCCTAATGTTCAAGTAAGCAGCGTGTCCCGCCTCGTGAGTGCCAGCCGGCTGCGTGAGGCCGTCTGAAAAGACGGTGCAGCCAAACGAGGTTACTATCATGAAACGTATGTTATTTAATGCAACGCAAGCCGAAGAGCTGCGCGTTGCGATTGTCGATGGCCAAAATTTATTGGATTTGGACATCGAAACGCTGGGCAAAGAACAGCGCAAGGGCAACATCTACAAAGGTGTGATTACCCGCATCGAGCCGTCGTTGGAAGCGTGTTTCGTCGATTACGGAACCGACCGACACGGCTTTTTGCCGTTTAAAGAAGTGTCGCGTTCGTATTTCCAAGATTACGAAGGCGGCCGCGCCCGCATTCAAGACGTGCTCAAAGAGGGCATGGAAGTCATTGTGCAGGTGGAAAAAGACGAGCGCGGCAACAAAGGCGCAGCCCTGACCACGTTCATCAGCCTGGCCGGACGCTATTTGGTGTTGATGCCGAATAATCCGCGCGGCGGCGGCGTATCGCGCCGTATCGAAGGCGAAGAGCGCGCCGAACTGAAAGCCGCGATGGCCGAATTGGACGTGCCGCGCGGCATGAGCCTGATCGCGCGCACCGCCGGTATCGGCCGCAGCGTGGAAGAACTGCAGTGGGATTTCGATTATCTGCTGAAACTGTGGCGCGCCATCGAAGAAGCGGGCGAAGCGCATAAAGATCCGTATTTGCTGTTTATGGAAAGCTCGCTGCTGATCCGCGCCATCCGCGATTACTATCGTCCGGATATCGGCGAGATTTTGGTCGACAATCAAGAAGTGCACGACCAAGTGTCTGAATTCATGAGCTATGTGATGCCGAACAACATAGGCCGCCTGAAGCTTTACGAAGACCATACGCCTCTGTTCTCACGCTTCCAAATCGAACATCAAATCGAAAGCGCGTTCTCACGCAGCGTCAGCCTGCCCAGCGGCGGTGCGATTGTGATCGACCACACCGAAGCGCTGGTATCGATTGACGTCAACTCCGCCCGTGCCACACGCGGCGCCGACATCGAAGACACGGCGTTCAAAACCAATATGGAAGCGGCCGAAGAAGTGGCACGCCAAATGCGTTTGCGCGACTTGGGCGGCTTGGTGGTCATCGACTTCATCGACATGGAAAACCCGAAACACCAACGCGATGTCGAAAACGTGTTGCGTGACGCGCTGAAGAAAGACCGCGCGCGCGTGCAAATGGGCAAGCTCTCCCGCTTCGGCCTGCTTGAGTTGAGCCGGCAGCGTTTGAAACCGGCCTTGGGTGAAAGCAGCCATGTGGCCTGCCCGCGTTGTGCCGGGACCGGTGTGATCCGCGGCATCGAATCGACCGCGCTGCACGTGTTGCGCATCATTCAAGAAGAAGCCATGAAAGACAACACCGGCGAAGTGCATGCGCAAGTGCCGGTGGATGTGGCGACCTTCCTGCTGAACGAAAAACGCGCCGAACTGTTTGGTATGGAGGAGCGTTTGGACGTATCCGTATTGCTGATTCCGAACATTCACCTGGAAAATCCGCATTACGAAATCAGCCGCATCCGCACCGATGATGTGGAAGAAGACGGCGAGCCGAGCTACAAACGCGTGGCCGAGCCTGCTGAAGACGAAAACGCCAAACCGTTCGGCAGCGAGCGCGCCAAAGCCGCCCGCCCTGAACCTGCGGTAAAAGGCGTGCAGCACACCCAACCGGCGCCGACCGTGGCCGAGCAAAAACCGGCCACTTGGTGGGACAACTTCAAGGCCTGGCTGGGCAAAATCTTCGGTGGCGCGACGGCCTCTGCCGAGCCTGAAAAACCGGTGGAAGAGAAAGCCGAAAAACGCCAAGCCAACGGCAACCGTAACGGCAACAACAACCGCCGCCAGCAAAACCGCCGCCAAAACCCGCGCCGCAACAAACGCGACGGCAGCAAGGTAGAAGTGCACGAAGTCAGCGCCGAAGCCAAAGAAACGAAAGCCGTTGACAGCAAAGCCGACAACAAGACCGAAGCCAAAGCGGAAGGCAAGGAAAACAACCGCAACCGCTGCGAGCGCAACCGTTCAAATAAAGAAGAACGCAACCAAGCCGCCGCCTCGGTTGCTGCTCTGACCGATATGCCGTCTGAAACCGGCGGGCAAGCCGCACCTGCTGCCAACAAGCGCAGCCGCAACAACCGCAATGCCAACAAAAACGTTGCCGTTGAAACTGCTGAAGAAAATGTAGTGGTCGAAAATGTTGCCGCGGAAACCGTGGCAGAGGTGGCTGTTGAAAGCGCACCGGCGGCTGAAAAGCAGCCGCGCGAGCGCAACAGCCGCAACCAACGCGACCGCAACAACAACCGTAATCAGCGTGACCGCCGCAGCAGCAACAAAAAACGCAATATTCCGTCTGCCGAGAAAATCGAGCATTATCTGAATATCGCCGATGCAGCGGATAAAGTACGCTTTGCCGTGGCGCATGTGTTTGGCGAAACCGTGGAGCAAACGCCGGTGGCGGTTGCCGTACCGGGCGAGCCGGTGGCCGAAGTGGAGGAGAACGCACCATTGGTGGTTGTGATTCCGGAGCCGGTTGAAGCCGAAACCGTAACTTTCGCCATTGAAACCGAAGCGCATGAAGCGGAAGCCATCCGTGTGGAAGAAAGCACCGATGACGAACGTGTCATCATTGATAACGCTGTCGGCAACGTAGCCGCTGCTGTGACTTCCGTATTTGCCATTGAGGCGGCGGATGAATTTTTGCCGATGACCGCCGTGCCGGCCGATCAAGAAGCCCAAGCCGTAGCGGTCATGGAAGACGAGCTGATTGCGGCCAGAGCCTCTAAAGAAGTTGAAGCAGCGGTGCAAGAAGTGGTGGAGAAAGAGCAGGCCGTTGCCGATGCGATGCCGTCATTGGGCGAATTGGTGTTTGTCGAAACCAACCCTGAGGCCGTTGCCGCTTTGGCTCAAGCGCAACCGGAAAAGGTATACGGTTTACGCCGTGCCGATGTGCCGAAAGTGGAAGCTGAAAACGTTGAAGTTGAGATGATTTTGGTGGAAACCCGCAAAGATTGAGCATGAAGCAATTAGTCTTGGCAAAAGCCCGATGGTTAACATCGGGCTTTTTTGTTTTTCATTATGAATAGCAGGCCGTCTGAAGTTTTCAGACGGCCTGATGCCTTTGCAAAATCGTCATCTTTGGCACATTTCTTCATTATGTGCTGCTCGAAAACTTGCCTATCTTGATGGTCTGTCTTCGCTTTTTGCGCTGCTGTAACGTCAAACTGTACTCCAGTCTGAAGTTTTGCACAGGTCTCGGCCTTTTGATTGAATTACTTTCTTCAATGAGATGAATTCAATCTGCTTAAATATCGGTTTCCAGATAAACCACTTGGGTTTGCAAATATTCTTCCAAACCGTGTTTGCCGTCGGCGCCTCCGATACCTGATTTTTTCCAACCGGCGTGGAAGCCTTGCATGGCTTCGAAGTTTTCGCGGTTGATGTAGGTTTCACCGAATTGAAGGCGGCGGGTGACGTAGAAGGCTTCGTTCAGGTTGGTGGCGTATACCGAGCTGGTAAGGCCGAATTCGCAATCATTAGCCAAGCCGATGACTTCGTTCAGCGTTTCGAAGCTTGCAATCGGCAATACCGGGCCGAAGGTTTCTTCTTTCATGATGTCCATGCTGTTGTCGACATTGGTCAACACCGTAGGCTCGAAGAAGAAGCCTTTGCCTTCGGCGCGTTTGCCGCAAGCCAAAGTTGCGCCTTGCTGCACCGCGCGCTCGACTTTTTCGGCCACCGGTTTCACTGCGCGCTCTTCAATCAGCGGGCCCATTTCCAGTGTGCCGTTTTCTGCTTCGGCCGGATTGCCGAAACGCACGCCCTGCATGGCGGCAATCATTTTTTCGGTGAACGCGTCTTTCACGCCGTTGTGCACATACACGCGCTCGGCGCAGTTACAGATTTGGCCGGTTGCCCACGCGTGATGCCAAAATCGATTTTACCGCCAAGTCCAAATCCGCGTCTTTCAACACGATGGCAGGGGCTTTGCCGCCCAATTCCAGTGAGACTTTGGTGATGTTTTGCGATGCGGCTTCCATCACTTGGCGGCCGGCATCAACCGAACCGGTCAGGCTCACCATGTCGGCTTGCGGATGCGCCGGCAAGGCATTGCCGATTTCCGCACCTGCGCCGTTGATCACGTTGGAGACACCGGCAGGCAGACCGACTGAATCGGCGATTTCGGCGAAGATGTGGCAGTTAATCGGGGTAATGCTGCCCGGTTTTACCACGATGGTGTTGCCGAGGCATCGGTCAGTTCATCAGCACGCGCACGAATACCGCCGGCAATTTTTCGCAAATACGTGCCACGCTCGACCGCCGGTGTGCGTTCCCATCCGGTTTGCGCCAAACGTGCCGCCGCAACCGCACGGTCAACATCGGCCGCACTGCCTTTCGGCTCTTTGGCGATCACTTCTTCGGCCGAGGGGTTCAATACATCGCGCCATTGGCCTTGGAAATCGTTTTCAAAGCGGCCGTTGATGTACATCGCTAATTGTTTCATGCGTTCCTCCTGGTTTGTAGTCGGATGTAGTTTAGTGTGGGAAATAACGCCGCCTGAAACAAGCAGAAAATGACAAAGGCTTGTATATAAATGATAATATTTTTATTTTAAACAAATAATTTGACAAATTAGTCTAAAACAAATCACAGGTAAATCGTTTATAATAGAAACAGATTCGCCGTCGCCACACTTTTCACACGGCCTCAATGAAACCGATAATAGAGGATAGTCAAACATGGCAAAAGAGCAGTTAAACCCCATGATTCTGCCGGATTCAGACGGCAATTTCGGCAAACACGGCGGCAAAATCGGCCATCCCGAATTGGCCAAGGCTTTAGAAGAATTAAACACCGCGTTTCACAACATCATCGGCGATGAAGATTTCATCAATGAAATGAAACGCCTGCAGGCGGCTTATGTCGGCCGTCCGAGTCCGATTTATCATGCCCAAAGCCTGTCGCAACGCGGCGCACAGATTTTTCTGAAACGTGAAGACTTAAACCATACCGGCGCACACAAAATCAACCACTGCATCGGTGAAGCGCTACTGGCGAAAAAAATGGGCAAAACCAAAGTCATTGCCGAAACCGGCGCCGGTCAGCACGGCGTGGCGCTGGCCACCGCTTCGGCCTTGGTCGGATTGGAATGTGAAATCCACATGGGCGTGGTCGACATTGCCAAAGAGCATCCCAATGTGTCGCGCATGAAAATTTTGGGCGCGAAAATCGTGCCGGTGTCTGCCGGTGCGGGTACGCTGAAAGAGGCGGTGGATTCGGCGTTTGAATCGTATTTGTCGCAATTGGGTACCGCCATGTTCGCCATCGGTTCGGTGGTAGGCCCGGCGCCTTATCCGGAAATGGTGGCATATTTCCAATCGATTGTCGGCCATGAAGCGCGCGAGCAGTTTGCCCAACAATATGGCGGTTTGCCTGATGAGGTGGTGGCCTGCGTGGGCGGCGGTTCGAATGCCATCGGCTTGTTCAATGCCTTTATTGATGATGAATCGGTCAATTTGGTCGGTGTCGAACCGGCCGGCGAAGGTTTGGATAAACCCGGCCGCCACGCCGCGACCATGGCCAAAGGCAGGTTTGGCAACATTCAAGGCTTTAACTGCTACTATCTGCAAGAAGAAGACGGCACACCTGCCGCCGTGCATTCTATCGCCTCCGGTTTGGATTATCCCGGCGTAGGCCCGCAACACTGCCTGTTGAAAGACAACGGCCGCGGCCGCTACGAATGCGCCACCGACCAAGAATGTTTGGATGCGTTTTTGACCCTGTCGCGCGAAGAGGGCATTATTCCGGCGCTGGAATCGTCCCACGCCATCGCCTACGCCTTGCGCCGCGCTGCCGAACTCGACAGCAGCAAGCGCCTACTGGTGAATTTGTCCGGCCGTGGCGACAAAGACATTGATTATGTGTTGAGTAAAATCAAGGTTTAATGATACTAATAGGCCGTCTGAAATTATTTTTTTCAGACGGCCTAATCCAACCCAAATCCCACCCGAGTCTAACCATTAGAGAAAGGAAATCCCCATGAGCATTCTCACGCGCACCGTCAGCTATACCGACAGCAGCGGTACCACCCTGCAAAGCCATTTCGCCTATCCGGCACAAGGTGGAAAAGCCGCCGCCGTGTTGGTTGCACCCGAATGGTGGGGCTTGAGCAAACACGCCAAAAGCAGCGCCGAACGTTTGGCTGAACAAGGTTATGCTGCGTTGGCCGCTGATTTATACGGCAACGCCATGCTCACCGAAGATGCTACGGTGGCCGGTGAAAACATGATGAAGCTGGTGAATAATCCGGAATTGCTGGCCGAACGCACACAGCTGGCTTTAGACGCGCTGGCGGCACAAGCTGAAAGCGACGGCGGGCGCTTGGCCGCCATCGGTTTCTGTTTCGGCGGCCGTGTGGTGCTGGAAGCCGCCCGCCGCGGTACGCCGTTGAAAGCGGTGGCCACTTTCCACGGCAACCTGACCCCTTCCAAACCGGCCGAAAAAGGCACCATCAAAGGCGAATTGCTGATTGAGCACGGTGAGTCGGATACCTTGGTGACCATGGAAGACGTCGAAGCTTTCCGGGCCGAAATGCAAGCCGCCGAAGCCCGTTTCCATATTGACGTGTTCCCCAATGCCAAACACGGCTTCACCAATCCGAAAGCCACTCACAACGGTGAGCGCAACGGTGTGGATTTAGGCTACCAGCAAGAAGCGGCCGAGCAATCATGGCAAAATATGCTGGATTTGTTCAAACGCGTTTTGTGATGGTGTTTTAAAATATAGGCCGCGACCTTTCCAAAACTGCCTGAAAAGCCACTGTACAAAGAACCGACGTCATTCCCGCGCAGGCGGGAATCCATTTTTGAGTATGGCAAACTGTTGAATAAAATAAGTTTCTGAAATTTTAAGATGGATTCCCGCCTGCGCGGGAATGACGGCTGTTTGGGTTTTTATTGGTGGTTCATGGGGTTTTGCAAAGGTCTCAGGCCGTCTGAACAAGGCTTTTCAGACGGCCTCAACAATAACGACTTCAAGGAAAAGGAAAACATGAAACGAGAAACCATCGCCCTGCACGCAGGTTATCATTCCGACCCGACCACCAAAGCCGCCGCCGTGCCGATTTACCAAACCACGTCATATACCTTTGACGACACCCGGCACGGCGCCGATTTGTTCAACTTGGCCGTGCCGGGCAATATCTACACCCGCATCATGAACCCGACCACCGCCGTATTGGAAGAGCGGGTGGCCAAGCTCGAAGGCGGCATCGCCGCATTGGCCGTGGCCAGCGGCATGGCGGCGGTTACCTATGCCGTGCAAACCTTAGTGGAAGCGACAACATCATCGCCACCAAAACGCTCTACGGCGGTACCTACAATTTCTTCGCCCACAGCCTGCCGCGCCAAGGCATTGAAGTGCGCTTTACCGATGCCGACAAGCCCGAGCAAATCGCCGCGCTGGCCGATGAACGCACCAAGCTGGTGTATTGCGAATCCATCGGCAATCCGGCGATTAACGTGGTGGACATCAAAGCCTTTGCCGAAGCCGCCCACGCACAAGGTTTGCCGTTGATGGTAGATAATACCGTGCCGTCTCCGGCTTTGTTCCGCCCGATTGAACACGGTGCCGATATTGTGGTGCAGTCGCTGACCAAATACATCGGCGGCCACGGCACCACCATCGGCGGCGCGATTATTGACGGCGGCCAATTCCAATGGGCCGGCAATCCGCGTTTCGACAAAATTTTCAACCAGCCCGATCCGTCTTACCACGGCGTCAACTACACCGAGCATTTCGGTGCGGCAGCCTACATCGCCCGTGCCCGCGTGGTGCCGCTGCGCAATACCGGCGCGGCCTTGTCGCCGCAAAGCGCGTTTTTACTGCTGCAAGGCTTGGAAACGCTTGCCCTTCGTATGGAACGCCATTGCGAAAACGCCGTAAAAGTGGCCGAGTTCCTGCGAAGCCACCCGCAAGTAGAATGGGTAAACTACCCCGCGCTGGCCGACAGCCCGTATAAAGCCTTAATCGACCGCGACTACGGCGGCAAAGCATCGGGCTTGCTCAGCTTCGGCATCAAAGGCGGCCGCGAAGCCGGTGCCAAATTCATCGACGCGCTGCAACTCTTCCTGCGGTTGGTGAATATTGGCGACGCCAAATCACTCGCCACCCATCCGGCCAGCACCACCCACCGCCAGTTAAACGACGAAGAACTCGCCGCCGCCGGTGTCGGTGCCGACATGGTGCGCCTGAGCGTGGGCATTGAACACATCGACGATTTGCTGGCCGATTTGGCGCAAGCTTTGGAAGCCGCGAAGTAAGGCGTTGAACAAACACCGTTCATAAAAACAGGCCGTCTGAAAGCAATACTTTCAGACGGCCTTTTGATACCCCGACCTTATTGCGCTTTGCGCTTATCCCACCAAGCAAACAAATTGCCCAACACGGTGCCGGATACCGAGTGCCATACACAGGCCACGGCGGTAGCGACGGCGGATTCGGCGTTGGTTGGGAAAAATTTCGCGCTCAAGCCCGTGGCCAAACCGGCGTTTTGCACGCCAACTTCAATGGCCAACGTCCGTTTTTTGGCTGTGTCCATGCCGAACAATGCGCCGGAATAGTAGCCCAAAATATAGCCGATGATGTTATGGGCCGCGATGGCAACCAACATTACCAGTGCCGATTCCATAAAGCGGTGGCCGTGTACCGCTGCCACACCGCCGACAATACAGGCAAAAGCCAGCACCGCCACGCCGGGCATCACCGCGCGGACATCGGCAAACCAAGGCTTATGTTTAAAGAACATATTGCACACCGAGCCGATGACCACCGGCAGCAGCGTCACCAGCAGCATAAATTTAAACATGCCCCAGCCGTCCATATCGACGGTTTCACCGATCAGATACATCATCCACAGCGGCGTCATCACCGGAGCGAGCAAGGTTGAAACCGTGGTCATTCCCACCGAAAACGCCACATCGCCTTTAGCCAAAAAAGACATAATGTTGGAAGAAACCCCGCCCGGACACGTGCCGACCAATACCAAGCCCAACGTCAGGCCGGTGGACAAATCCAGCGCTTTGGCCACAGCAATCGCCACCAACGGCATGATGGTATATTGCGCCGCCGCGCCCACCAAAATATCCAACGGCCGCTGCGCCAAAATGCGGTAGTCGGCTTTGCCCAAGGTCATGCCCATGCCGAGCATGATGATGCCCAATACCAAAATCTGCGTGTCGCCTTTCACCCAGGCAAAAGTAGCCGGTTCAATAAAGGCGGTGATGGAAGCCAAAATAATCACCGGCGCAGTAAATCGCGTCAGTTGGTGGCTGATAACAGCAAAAATCGACATCTTGTTATCCCTTATATAGAAAAATCGGTAAAGCGGTTTTTAACAGATTTTTACTGCGTTTAGCAAATGCGTTGCCGCCAAAATATGCGGCAATTTCTTAGACGGTTGCGCGCAATATACTGTTTTTAGGAATAATATTTTATGAATATACCAATAAAATGAGGCCGCCTGAAACATAATGGTTCAGACGGCCCTGCAATTGGCGTTTACAGGCTAATTTTTCAGACGGCCTGATAAGTTTTACAGAAAATTGTAGAGAATGTAATTGTTATCGGTAATGCATAAGCATACTGCAACTGAAAAGGAGTGTTTTATGAAAACCATTACTGCCGCCACATTGGCCGCTTCGATTATCCTGCTGGCTGCCTGCGCCCAAAGCGGCAACAGCCACCACCATCACCATCATCACGGCGATGGCCACCATCATCACCATGCCGGCATGAGCAAACCCATGACCTTCGAATGCAAAAACGGCATGAGCGTAAATGTCGAAAACATCGGCGAAGACAAGGTAAAACTCACCGTAGCAAACCGCAGCGCTCAGTTGACCCGAACTTCAGCCGCTTCCGGCGAGCTTTACACCGGCAACACCGGCCTGTGGGGTACGGGTGCGGAATGGCACCAAAAAGGCAGCGAAGCCTACTTTGAATATACCGGTTTGCACGGTGCCAAAGGCGCAACCGTCTGCTATCACGGCAAATAATTTCGGTGTGTGAAATCGTGTCATCGCAATAAAAACACGTTTGCCTAAAAGCTAAAAAGGCCGTCTGAAACTTATGTTTTCAGACGGCCTGAGACCTTTGCAAAAAAAACCCAAAACTCCCCTAAATTCCCCCTAAAGAATTCAGAGGAGTTTTTTTATGAGCAGCTTCTTCCACCAACAAGCCCGAATCATGACGGGCAAACATACCGGCAGCTGCCCGTTGCTCAAAATTAACCGGCTGCCCGATTGGCAGCCCGCCGGACAACTGCCCA
>NZ_JBHSPY010000019.1:0-42118 GCF_042658245.1 Neisseria weixii | reverse complement strand
TTACTACTTGCAACTTGAATCCGTTTGAATACTTTGCCATAAAAAACTGCACCTCAATAAGTTGGGGATGGTGTCCAACTTTTGGGGTGCAGTTCACTGCCATGGGGCTTTTATTGTTTCCAGCCCCGCACGCATTATATTGATTTTGTTTATGCCTATTAAATATAAAAGGCCGTCTGAAAATGTTTTCAGACGGCCTTTGTGTACTTTATTCAATCAAACCTGCGGCGCCACTGCTTTCACATAATTCAAACCGATAAACTGCTTTTCCGAATCCAAGCCCGTAATATTGAGCAGCACCTGCGATTTCGGTAAGGTATCAAACGGAATGCCCACCGCACGGGTCACCAGCGGCAGTCCTTCGATGCGTACCAAATCTTCTTTCAATACCGTGGCGGTGAGTTCTTTCGTGCCTTGCTGCTCCAAATACACCAAGCTCCAATAGGCTTCCATCTGGCGTTGGAAATCGGCGTAGGCGGAATAGGCGGTGTCGAAATCGCGCAGGGCGACAAACAAATCCGCATCGTTTTTTTGGAACAGAGGCGCGGCGGTTTCATCAATCAGGCTGATGAGCTGTTTTTGGTTGATGTAGTCGGCGGCGCGGCGCAGCGGCGAGGTGAACCAGCCGTAATGCTGCACGCCCATGCCGATGTGAGGCTCGGATTGGGTGCTCATGCGCACTTTGCCGCTCGGCTGCACGCGGAACAAGCCCGGCAAATCGTTTTCATCGAGCATCTGCGCCCAAGTGCTGTTGGCCAGAATCATCATTTCGCTCACCAGCGTGTCGATGGGCGAACCGCGTTCTCGGCGGGTAACGGAGACGATGCCGTCTGAAGCCACTTCCACGCTGTAATCGTATTGCGGCGCGCGGTTTTCTTCGTATTTGCCGCGTGCTTTTTGGCGCGCGATGGCAAATTGATGAAACCAAATCAAATCCTGATGATGGTTGAACATGGCTTCACCGGCGTCATCCAAGCCGGCTTCAGCGTTGAAATGCGGTTCAATCGTTTGAATACGCAGGTTTTCGGCGATGTTGACCGCTTCGATTTTGTTCACCGGTTCGCCAACCAAGTTGAACTCGGCATCGACATCGAAATAAATGCTCACCGCCGGACGGTATGCGCCTTCGTCCAAGCTGAACGCGGCAATCCAGTTTTCCGGCAACATGGTGATTTTGCCGTCGGGGAAATAGGCCGTGCTCAAGCGGTTCATCACCGTTTTTTCAATTGCGCTGCCCGGTTCAATCGCCAACGACGGTGCGGCGATGTGGATGCCCACGCGTTTCAGGCCGTTGCCCAAATCGGCTAGGCTTAAGGCATCGTCCACTTCGGTGGTGGATTCGTCGTCAATCGAAAACGCCGCCACATCGGCTTGCGGCAATTCAGGCGGTGGCGCAACTTCCATCTCCGCCAACACCGCGCCTTGCGGATAATGCTTCATTTCAAACGCGTCGAGCAGGTATTGCGGCAGCGACGTCACCGCGCCGGTTTGCTTGGCCAAATCATAAGGCTGCAATTTCAACGCGTCCGCCGCCTTGATAAACGCCTTATAGGTCAAAGCCTGCTTGTCGGGCGCGTGTAAAATCGTTTTCAAATCCGCCGCGATTTCAGACGGCATTTCACCCACCTGCAAGGCCGCCGCCCACGCATCAATCTGCGCATCCTGCTGCTTTTTACGCTCAATCGCCGCCAAGGCTTGTTTCAAAGTTTCTTCCGGCGCGGCTTTAAACACGCCTTTGGCCTTTTTGTAGAAATACATCGGCGCGGCATACAGCGCAATCAAAGTCGCCGCCAATTCCGACTGGCTCGGCGCGTGGCCGAAATATTCTTCCGCAATCGCTTCGGCGGAAAACTCGTCTTCCCCGCACACTTCCCACAGCAAATCCGTGTCAATCTCAGCCGCATCCGCCTGCGCTTTCTCCAAAAACGCCGCCATGTCGCCGTTAAATTCAGTAAACACATTATTCGCCTTCACCTTCGTGCGCTTGCCGTGCTGGGTATCGACTTGGTAAGTGGCATCGTTTTTCTGCACGACGGCAGCGACTTTAAACTGGCCGGATTCTTCGTAAAAAATATTCATTTGCTTGCGGTTAGGTAAATTTTTAAGGTGGGAATTTTAGCAGAAAGGCCGTCTGAAAGCAGGAAAAGTTTCAGACGGCCTTGCGCGTTTTATCATCAATTGAGACCTTTGCAAAACCCGCTGCAAGCAGGTGGCGGCCTGCCGTATTTACGGGTTATATCATATTGCCCGACTCATCTCTCCGGCTGAAAGGGATTAATGCGCGGGTGGGCAGCCGTTTTTTTTGCTGAAGCGGTAGTAAAGGATGCCGCCCAGTGCCATGCTGATGACGAGGGAGAAAGGTGCCAGTGTGCCGATGGCGGCAAACAGCGGATTGGCCAAATGGAAATCGGCGATGAGGACGATTAGGATGGCCAAGCCGGAGGCCGGCAGCATGGCTTTGACGGCGGCGCGGTTGTAACCGTTTTGATACCAATAGGTGCCGTCGGCTGAATCGTCAAACAGGTCGTCCACCTGGATCACGCGTTTTTTCAGCAGGTAATAGTCGGTCAAGATGATGCCGTACATCGGGCCGAGCGTACCAGCGAGCAGGTCGATGGTGTAGTGGATGACTTCGGGCGAGTTGTAGAGATTCCACGGCGTAATCACGACCGACAGGACGGCTGCAATCATGCCGCCGATGCGCCAGCTGATGCGGCCGGGGTAAAGGTTGGAAATGTCGTTGGCGGCGGAGACAAAGTTGGCGACGATGTTGGTCCCGACGGTGGCGGTGACGAATGTGAAGGCCAGCAGCAGCACGATACCGATGTTGTCTATTTTAGCCACGATGCCCAAGGGGTCGATAATCATTTCGCCGAAGATGACGGGCGTGCCGGTGATGGTGATGATGACGGTGAGCGCGAAGGCGGTAAAGTTGACCGGCAAGCCCCAGAAATTGCCGGTTTTCACATCTTTCATGCTGCGGCAGTAGCGGGAAAAATCGCCGAAATTAAGCGTAGGGCCTGCGAAGTAGTTCACAATCAGCGACATGCCCACCAACATCGTGCCGAGGGTCTGCCAAAAGCCGAGTTTGGTCAAGGAGAGTGAAAAGCTGATGTTTTCCCAACCTGCTTTATACACAATCCACAGCATCAGCAGAAACATGACGATGTATACGGCAGGCCCTGAATAATCCAAGAATACTTTGATGGCATTCATTTTGAGCAGGAACAAAACGGTTTGCGCCATCCACATGATGAAGAAGCTGAACCAACCCAAATACGATAATTTAAGGAAAGTCGGTTCCTGCCACGCTATCAGTTCGGGGAAGAATTTGAGCAGGATGATGGTCAATGCCACAGAAGCCAAGTAGGTTTGGATGCCGTACCACACGATGGCGATGATACCGCGCAAAAGTGCGGGAATGTTGGCACCGTAAACGCCAAAGGACATGCGGGCAATCACGGGATAAGGAACCCCCGCACTCTGACTGGGTTTGCCCAAAAGGTTGGACAATACCATGACGATGGAAATACCGGCGGCCAGCGTAATCAGGATTTGCCACGAAGTCAGCCCCAAGGCAAACAAGGTGCCTGCGAACATATAGCCGCCTACGCTGTGTACGTCGGACATCCAAAAGGCAAATATGTTGTACCAGTTCCAATTTTTTTCGGCCGGCAGCAGGTCGTCGTTGCTCAGGCGTTGATTGGTCGGTTTGATCGACTTCAGTTTTTTGATGTAGGCAGGCATGGCTATTCCTTTTCGGTATCGTCGTAGCAACCGTGTCGTTGAAAAGGCAACAACGCAGACACGTTGCAGACGTTAAAAGTCATTCCAACTGACTACACTATAATAAAGGAAGGTTTCACCTATCCTGTCATCAGGCGACAAGAGCCTGTTGTCTTGCGCCAAGGGATGCAGAAAAATCCGCGTGAAAATAAATCGGGTAACAATAGGCGGATTTTCAGACGGCCTTGGAGCGGGAGCAAGTGGTAAGGCCGTTTGAAAACAGACAAAGGAAAGCATTCAGATGCTGATGAGCACGCTGTTGCCGCGGTGCTGAAGCGGGGTGCAGCCAAACCAGCGGTGGCAGGCGCGGATGAAATTGCTCAAATCGGAAAAGCCGAGCCTGAAGCCGATTTCGGTAATGCTCAAGTCACTGTGCATGAGCAGATTGTGCGCCATTTCGTGACGGATGCTGTCGAGCAGGCTGTTGAACGAGTGGCCGTTTTCGCGCAGGCGGCGTTGCAGCGTACGCGGCGACAGGTGGAGTTTGTCGGCGACCGCCTGCAGGCGCGGTTCGCCGGTTTTCAATTCTTCCTGAATCAGCGAATCCACGCGGGAGACAATGTCCATATGGTTCAGATGATTCAGATAGCGACCGGCGATGGCGGTGCCCATGTCCATCAATTGCGGGTTGGCGCCGGCATACGGCTCGATGGTGTCGGCGTAGCTGAAGGTAATCGAATCCTTTTCGCAGCCCGTGTTCACGGGAACCTGAAAATAACCGTCCAAACGGGAGACGTCGCCGCAGTCGGCCATAGAAAGTGTCACGCCGACCGGCCGAACCGGATGTTGCGACAAACTGCACGCCTGCCGGTAGATAAAGGCCAGTATGGCCAGCCGTGCGGCATTCATGTGTTCGGAACCGTAATCGGAACTGAGTACCAGCTTGGTGTCTTTGAGTTCCGGCGGATGGTCGAAATTAATGCGCATGGTCGTGGAAATAATCCGGCAGTAGCGTACCATAATCATCATCAAATCGGAAAGGGAGCCGCATGAAATCATTGCCAAGCCCAAGCCCTGTAATGCCGAGGCCTGGATTTCCCGCCCGACCTGCAAGCCGAACAAGGGGTCACCGGTCGCCTGAATCAGTTCTTCCCACAAACGGCGCACGCCCTCCAGCAGAAAGCGTGAGTCGGGCATATGGAGCAGGCGGGCATCGAGATTGCATTTTGCCAGAACCGGAAAAGGATCAATGCCGTAACCGCGTGCGGTTTGGCAGATGGAAGAGACCCAGCTGACCAGTACGCTGTGCCCTGCGGTTTTAGTGGGGAAAGGCATCTTTGACGGCACGGTATGCTCCTTGCGTAACATTCCTGACGGATAAAGGCGGGAGACGGGGTTTGTTAAATATTGAAACACCTTTTGAAATTATAGCAAGAGAAACGGGCATTTTGCTATATCTTTCGGAAGGGACAAATAAGATAAAGATTGTTTTGTATGGATTTTGTTTTATTTGGTTTAAAAGTATTAATTTAACGGTACGGCATAAACACAATATTGCCAAACGGGTACTCGGGAAAATATTTTTTACAAATATCAATCAGATAGTTATTTCAGATTAGATGTTTTCTCACTTGAAGCCGTCTGAAAACCGACAACAGGCATCGGTATGATGCCGGAAAAACAGTGCCGCCGCGCTGAACTGACCCCAAAAAGCCGGACAGTTTGATCAAGCGCTTTTCAAGGACTGAATCCTGTACTGTACAGGGCTCAGTCCTTTTAATTTCAACTTAATCCCATCGTGGTTGCAGTAACGGATATATTCGTGCAGTGCTTCTTCCAATTCGGCAGCAGAAGCATATTTGCGCGTATAGAAGCATTCCGGCTTTAATGTGCCGAAGAAACTTTCCATTGCCGCATTGTCCAAAACAGTTTCCCTTACGGGACATACCCTGCATTAATCCTTTCTCTTTTAACCGGTGTTGATAAAAAAACATCTGAATACTGCCCCCCCCCCTGATCCGAATGCAGTATCGGCTTTTCAGACGGCATTAATGCCTTAAACGCCACTTTCGGGCGGATGCCTCTTTTTGGGACAGCCCCTCATTTATGACCATTCTGACGGCGTTCAGCTTGAAACCCTCAGGATAAACGGTAATACCCGACCGTCTGTTGATGCCGTCCTCCCCATGAAGGATATAACGGGTTGCCCGTTTGCGTACGGCAGCATGATCTAAGCAAAAGGCTTTGGCCGTAAGCTTTCCGCCATGTCCCTGCAAATAGTATTCCACTATTTTCAATTTAAATCCGTTTGAATATTTTGCCATAAAAAACCGCACCTCCTAAAGTTGGGTAATGTGTCTAACTTTGGGGGTACAGTTCAGCGAGGCGGCCTTTTTTTACCTTGCAAATACGGGGATGGCGCGTAAAGACAGCCCTTTGTCACAAGCGGCTAGAGGTGTCCGGCGTGTTCGGCGGTAGTATTCCCCTGACAACAAAGGGTTGTTGCTTGAAAGGAGAATGAAAATGCCGGGTTATCCTCAAGATATTTTACAAAACCGTTCGGTCGTCAAACACGGCAACTATGCCGTGATTACGCCGCAGGGCCGGGTCATCAACGTGATTCCCGGCATCGAAGACTGCCTGATGACGGTTCTGGCCACGCCGAAAATGGGGGCGAGTTTCGTGCAGCTCATCGGCACGTTGGGCGAAAACGCCAAAACCACTTTGGCTTACGGTGCGAAGCCGCACGAAGAAGCGTTTGTGTACCTACTCGACGGCGAAGCCGAATTGAACGTTACCGTCGGCGGTGAGAGCCATGTGCTGAAACAGGGCGGCTATGCCTATGCGCCGCCGGGTGCGGGCATCCGTTTTGAAAACGCCAATCACAAAACAGGCCGCATCCTTTTATACAAACAACGCTACATCGAGCATCCGGCAGGACTGAAGCCTTATGCGGTATTCGGCAGCGTGCACGGCATCGAGTGGGTGGATTACGACGGCATGGCCAACGTCCACATCAAAGACCTGCTGCCGGTGGAGCAGAACTTCGACATGAACATGCACGTGTTGAGTTTCGACCCGGGCGCCAGCCACAACATCGTCGAAACCCATGTGCAGGAACACGGCGCGTATGTGTACGAAGGACAGGGTTGTTACCGCCTGGACGATGAGTGGTACCTTATTAAAGAAGAAGACTTCATCTGGTTCGGCCCGTACTGCAAACAGGCTTCTTACGCGGTAGGCCGCAGTCCGTTTACCTACATTTATTCCAAAGACTGCCACAGGGATGTGGACATCTGATTTCCCGATAAAACCGCATGACCGCCTGAATGCTGACAGTTTTCAGACGGCCTCCTCTTCAAAATAAAGGAGTAATTATCATGGCTTTAGATCAAAATTTTAGAACTTTGGACATCCGCGAAGTATTGGCCGCCACTCATATGCGCGGAAAAAACATCACGTTTCTGGACGACTTCAAACGCGAAGAAATCGTATCGCTGTTTCAAGCGGCTCAAATGATGGAACCGTTTTTGCGCACCGGTCTCAACCTGTTGCAGGGCAAAGTGCTTTACACCCTGTTTTTCCAACCGTCCACCCGTACCCGCTGCAGCCATGAAAACGCCATGCTGCGTTTGGGCGGCGGCGTGATTACCGAATCCGACCCGCAGCACAACGCGGCGGTGGCCAAAAACGAAAGCCTGTACGACACCTTGCGCGTGACTTCCGAGTACGCCGACGTGATCGTGATGCGCCACCCTGACGACAAAGAAGCCTTGGGCGCGATTGACGAGCTGGCGGGTTACGCGTCACCGGTGATTTCGGGCGGCTACGGCCACGTTACCCACCCGACCCAAGGCCTGCTCGACTGCTACACCTGCTGGCGCGCGTTCGGTGATTTGCGCAACGCCACCGTCGCCATCGCCACGCCCGACCTGTCGCGGGCGCGTTCCGGCCAGTCGTTTGCACTGGCACTGGCTTCGATGGGCGCGAAAATCATCTACACCGGCACGAGCGAACTGCGTACGCCCGAAGTGGTGCGCAACAAGCTGACCGCAATGGGCGCGCATTTCGAAGAGCATTTCGACTTGACCGAGAAACAAAACGAAGAACTCTACGCCGAAAACGGCATCGACCTGATTTACCTGCCGGGCAGCTCGGTGAAAAAAGATGATCCCGCCCGCGGAGACTTCATGAAAAAAATGCAGAACTACTACATTTCTCCGGATATGCTCAAACGCATTAAAGAGAAAAACGGCAAAACGGTGGGCGTGCACCACTCGCTGCCGCGTAATCCGGGCGAGTTCGACTTCGGCATCGACAATACCGAACACCAGCTCTACTTCCGCGCCATCGGCTTCTCGGTTGCCATGCGCATGGCGTTGCTGGCCGCGGTGGTCGGCGTGGACTGACCGAAGCGGGTGCCGGCTTTAAGGGAAAGCGTTGAGGACGGTGAAGGCCGTCTGAAACGGGAAGATGTTTTTCAGACGGCCTTTGCTTTCTTCAATATCTGTTACCCAAAAACAAAAATACGGATTACAGACAAAAAACGAAAGGGACAGCGGCAGCCGCCCGGCGGCTGTTGTTCCGAACGACAAGATTGAAGGAGTTGTGTAATGGATACGCAAAAACCGAAAAAATCTTTCAAGATGCCGGATATTTATATCGTATTGGCAGTCTTTATTCTGGTGGCGGCCGTACTGACCTACATCGTGCCGGCCGGCGAATACGAACGTCAGGTGGTGGAAACCGCCCACGGTACGCAGAAACTGGTGGTGGCGGGAACTTACCATACCGTCGGGCAGCAGCCGGTGGGCTTTATGGATTTGGTAACGGCCATTCCCGACGGTTTGCAGCGCGCGGCGGGCATCGTGTTCCTGACCTTTATGGTCGGCGGCTGCATGGGTTTGATAAAACGCGCCGGGCTGATCGACATGGGCGTGCAGAGGCTGAGTACGGCTGTCGGCGGCAAGGATATTCTGGTCATTCCGATTCTGATTGCCATCTTTTCGGGACTGGCAGCGTTTATCGGCGTGCCCGAGCTGTCGCTGGCCTATCTGCCCGTGCTGCTGCCGTTGTTTTACCGGCTGGGCTACGACGGCATGACGGCCACCGCCGTGTCGCTGCTGGGTCCCTGTATGGGCTTCACTTTCGGCTTGACCATTCCCGGTTCGGTCGGTATGGGGCAGCAGATTGCGCAGCTGCCGATGTTTTCCGGTTCGGCTTTCCGCGCGGTGGTGCTGGCAGCGGTAGTGCTGATTACCGTCCTGTATGTGATGCGTTACGCGGTTAAAGTGAAACGCAATCCTGAAGCCAGCCTGACCTACGACACCGACCATGTGCTGCGCGCGGCCATCGCCGAAGAAGACGCGGCCAAAGCGGGACAGGTGTTTACCGTACGCCAAAAATACGCGGGTATTGCCTGTATGGTACTGTTCCCCGCCGCCATCTTCCTGATTCTGAAAAACAATCTGGGCTTCGCGGCCATCGGCGGCCTATTCCTCTTCATCGGCATCACCGCCGCCGCCGTAGCGGGCAAATCGGCTCAACAGATTTGCGACGACGTGAATGCAGGCATGCGCGACATGATGGTTGCGGCGCTCCTGTGCGGCGTGGCCTCGGCGATTGCCGTGGTGATGGACAAAGGCGTGATTACCGATACGCTGGTGTACTGGCTGGAAGGCATGATGCGTTCCGTTCCGTCCGAAATGACCGCCATCGCGATTTTCTGGGAACAGGCCGTGTTCAACTTCCTGATTCCGGGCGCAACCGCTCTGACCGTACTGACCATGCCGATTATTTCGCCGCTGGCGAGTCTGCTGGACATTTCGCAACAAGCCGTGGTTTCTGCCAACGCATGGGGCGGACAGCTCACCGACATCTTCTTCCCCACTTCGGGTTTCTTCGTCGCCACGCTGGTGATTGCCAAAGTGGAATACAGCAAATGGCTGCGGTTCTACATGCCCTTGATGCTGCTGTTGGGACTGTTGTCCAGCATCGCGCTTTACTTCATGCAGGCATCGGGTGTCGGTGCGCTGTAATCCTGTAAAGCGGAAATTTCAGACGGCCTCACCCATCAGGCAGGCCGTCTGAAAACACAGGGCCTCCCCCGTAGCAATAAAAAACAAAGGAGCAAAAAAATGTATGACTTAATCATCAAAAACGGTCTGCTGGTGCTGCCCGAACAGACGCTGCACGGCAGCATCGCCGTGAAAGGCGGCAAAATCGCCTCCATTGCCCCCGAAATCGATGCCGAAGCCGCGCGCATGGTCGATGCCGGCGGCCAATACGTCCTGCCCGGTATGGTCGATGTGCACATGCACATTTCCGAACCCGGCCGCACCGAATGGGAAGGCTATTTCACCGGCACGCAGGCTATGGCTGCAGGCGGTACGACGTCTTACGTCGAAATGCCGCTCAACACCATCCCCGCCACCATCGACGCCGAAACGATGGAAATCAAACGCCGCGCCGCCGAAGGGCAGAACCATGTGGACTACGCCTTTTTCGGCGGGCTCGTGCCGCACAACCTCGACAAACTCAAAGAACTCTCCCAAGCAGGCGCAGCGGCCTTCAAAGCCTTTGTCGCCACCTGCGGTTCCGACAAACCCGGTGACTTTAAAAATGTAACCGACTTCGAGCTATATGAAGGCATGAAAGTCTTGGCCGAAACAGGCGATTTGCTGGTAGTGCACTGCGAAAACGCCACGCTCACCGACGGTTTAGGGCGTAAAGCCAAAGCGGAAGGCAAAACCTTGGTCAGCGACTATGTGGCCACCCGCCCGGTTTTCACCGAAGTCGAAGCCGTCCGCCGCGTGCTGTATCTGGCCGAACAGACCGGCTGCCGCATCCACATCGCCCATTGCAGCTGCGCCGAAGCCGTCGAAGCCGTTTTGGAAGCGCAAGCGCGCGGCGTCGATGCCAGTTGCGAAAGCTGCGTACACTACCTGCTCTTGGCCACCGAAGACCTGGATGCCATCGGCCCCAAAGCCAAATGTTCGCCGCCCATACGCGACCGCGGCCACCAAGTGCGGCTTTGGCGGCTTGTCGAAGACGGCATACTCGACATCATTTGTTCCGACCACTCGCCCTGCACGCCCGACCTGAAAGCCGACCCCAACGCATTCAAAGCATGGGGCGGCATTTCCGGCTGCCAAAACAGCGTGGACGCGCTGTTCGATGCAGCGGTCAAGCAGCGCAACATCAGCCCTGTGATCTTGATGAACGCGCTCGCCACCCGTCCCGCCGAACGATTCGGCCTGATCGACAAAGGCGCGCTGGCTTTGGGCAAAGACGCCGACATCGTGCTGCTCGACCCCAACCAAAGCTACACGCTTACCGCCGACAAACTCTTCTATAAAAACAAATTCAGCGCCTACGAAGGCATGGAAATCGGCTGCCGCATTACCGCCACATTCGTGCGCGGGCAGGAAGCTTATTCACTGGAGAACGGTTTCGGCAAACCGTCGGGCATCAGAACCCGTTTGGGTAAAAACGTCTGACGCAGAAAGGTTTCAGACGGCCTGTTGAGCAGACAGACCGTCTGAAAACCCGACATCATTTCAGATTAAAGGAGATGATCATGAGAATTGTGATTGCATTGGGCGGTAACGCCCTGCTCAAGCGCGGAGAACCCCTGACTTCAGCCAACCAACGCATGAATGTCCGCACCGCCTGCGAACAAATCGCCAAAATCTATCCGGGCAACCAGCTCGTCATCACCCACGGCAACGGCCCGCAAGTCGGACTGATGGCTTTGCAAAGCAACGCCTATAAGGAAGTACCGATGTATCCGCTGGACGTTTTAGGTGCAGAATCCGTCGGTATGATCGGCTATATGATTCAGCAGGAACTGGCCAATTTCGTGCCCAAAGAAGCTTCATTGACCACCGTTCTGACCCAAACCGAAGTCGATCCGAAAGACCCGGCGTTCCAAAACCCCAGCAAACCCGTAGGCCCCGTGTATACCAAAGGAGAGGCCGATGCCGTTGCCGCCGAAAAAGGCTGGACGATGGCCAAAGACAACGACAAATACCGTCGCGTCGTCCCCAGCCCGCTGCCCACGCGCATTTTCGGCCTGAAGCCGTTGAAAACCCTAATTGAACACGACTACATCCTGATTTGTGCCGGCGGCGGTGGCATTCCGACTTACTATGACGAAACAGGCAGACTGTGCGGTGCCGAAGCGGTGATCGACAAAGACCTGGCCACCGCGCTGCTGGCTGCGTCGGTCGAAGCCGATTTGCTGGTCATCGCCACCGACATCGACGGCGTTTACTTGGATTGGGGTACGGAAAACCAGCGTTTGATGCGCACGGCCAATGCCGGCGAAATCGAAAAAATCGGTTTTGCCGACGGCTCGATGGGGCCGAAAGTGCAGGCTGCCGTCAACTTTGCCCGTACCACTGGCAAAACCGCCGTTATCGGTGCGCTGCGCGACATCGAAGCGATTGTACAGGGTCAGGCGGGAACCGCAGTCAGTACCGGCTTCGACGGAATCGACTGCGGTTCGTCAGCCGCCGCCGATTAAGTAAACTACCGATTTTGTAACCTGAAAGGCCGTCTGAAAATTTCAGACGGCCTGATAGTGTAAGAAAAGCCAGCGTTGTTTACGCTTTTGCTTTTTTGCCTGAAGGCCCGTTTTGGGGTTTTTGAGCATTGTCAAGAACCGTGCGGCTTTGCCGTGCCTTTCGGCATTCTTGACAATGCTCAAAAACCTAAAACAATCATCCGGGCAGAAAATAAAAGCTGTTTTGCATAAAAAAGTGTAAACAACCCGACAATTTCCTATACCTGTATTTACAAAACCCGGAAATATTCAAAAAACCTAATCCGTCATTTAGCCGAGCAAGAAGCTTTTTGCGTAGGTACGGTTATACGGCACGCCGTAACCGTACCTACAAATCAAAACTTCTCCAGCCACACAGCCTGTTGCCCGTCCGTCGGGGCGGTAATATTTACCGTTTCGCCGTTTTCCAGACTTTCAAACGACAATTTCCGCGCGTGCGGCAAGCGGGTGGTACCCAAATGCTCGCAACGGCGTGGTTTTGCGCAGGTCGCCGTAGTCGGTGCCGCCGACGATGGGGTGGAAAATGTGTTTCATGTGGCGGCGTAGTTGGTGTTTGCGGCCGGTATGTGGGGTAAGTTCTGCCCATGAATAGCGCGATGTGGGATAGCGCAGGGCGGATTGGAACGGTAATTCGGTTTGCGCCAAGCAGCGGTAATCGGTAACGGCATCTTGCAAAGTGGCTTCGGTCATGGCTTCGGCAATCTGGTCGGGCTGGTATTTGAGCGGATAGTCGATGCGGTCGTGTTCGGGCAGGTGGCCGCACAACCGCCCAATAGGTTTTGGTGACGGTTTTGCATTCGAATTGTTGGGTGAGTGCTCGTGCGGAATCGGGGTCGAGGGCAAACAGCAACATGCCGGAGGTCGGTCGAGGCGGTGCACGGGATAAACGTGTTGGCCGATTTGGTTGCGCAGGGCCTGCATGACAAAACGGGTTTCGTGGCGGTCGAGCCATGAGCAGTGAACGAGCATGCCGGCCGGTTTGTTGACGGCGATGCTGTGGCGGTTGTGGTGGGGGATGTCGAGCATGGTTGGTTTTGGGGTTCAGACGGCCTCTATTGTAAACGAGGCCGTCTGAAAAGCTGCGGTTTTTTGCGCAATCTTTGGGCGTTGTATTTTCAGCAAAATCCGTTACAATCGGTTGAAACAGTTAAGGAGGAAGATGATGCTGCATAAAAAATTGCCGATGCCGATGTTGCCCGATGAAACGCGCCGCGAAATTCACGGCCGCGAGTCGTATCATGTGTTGAAGATTATTTCTGAGTTTGTCGAGTCGGGTGAGGAATTGCGGGCGATTCAGCCGGCGGTGAGTATCTACGGCAGTGCGCGCACGCCGGTGGATCATGCGGATTATCTGTTTGCCGAACGTTTGTCGCGCAAGTTGTCCGATGCCGGTTTCTCGGTGATTTCGGGCGGCGGGCCGGGCATTATGGAGGCGGCCAATAAAGGCGCGTTTGCCGGTGCCAGCCCTGCGGTGGGTTTGAATATTGTGTTGCCGCATGAGCAGCATGCCAATCCGTATCAGGATTTGTCGATTAAATTCCAACACTTTTTTCCGCGCAAGGTGATGTTTGTGAAGCATGCGGTGGCGTATGTGGTGATGCCGGGCGGTTTTGGTACGCTGGATGAGTTGTTTGAAAGCCTGACTTTGGCACAAACGGGCAAAATTCCAAACCGTCCGATTATTTTGGTCGGCAAAGCATTTTGGGCGGGGCTGCTTGATTGGATTAAAGACCAGCTGTTGGGCAACCGTCTGATTTCGCCGGAAGACGTGGATTTGATTCAACTGATTGATGATGAAGACGAAATTGTGGAATACATTTTCGCGCATTACGAAAACCGCTTGGAAGATTTGTCGGAACAAGGCAACGATACTTGGTTGTTGGGTTTGTGATGAATCATTAATAAATTATTGAAAAGGCCGTCTGAAAAATCATGAATGTGGTTTTCAGACGGCCTTTTGTTTGCTGCCGCTGATAGGCGATTGATTGGCTGAGGCACATTATTACCCTAAAGGCTAGTATTCGGATAATCCTAAAGAATTAGGTTTTGTGTCGGAAAATTTAAAATAAATACAAACAATAATCGTTATCAAAAAATGATTGAATTTATTGAGCTTTTTTTTGTGCTTTTCACAATATTAATCTTTAAATGGCTTATAATTTTAGATAAAATGACCAATTATTTTCCGGTATTTTGTGTTATCGGCCAAGGCGGGCTAGATGATGTTCCTTTGCGCGTTGCATTGCGGCCTGCTGTTTGAGCGAACGAAATACCCTTGATCATGTTGCTCATCCACACACTCAGGTGCAACCATGTTAGCCAGTTACTTTCCCGTTCTCATCTTTATCCTCGTCGGCTTGATTGCCGGCGTGGCTTTTCTCTTGCTAGGCTCGATTCTGGGGCCGAAAAACCACTACCACGAAAAAGACACGCCGTTTGAATGCGGTTTCGAAGCCTTTGAAAACGCGCGCATGAAGTTTGACGTGCGCTATTATCTGGTGGCGATTCTGTTTATTCTGTTCGATTTGGAAGTGGCGTTTATGTTTCCGTGGGCGGTCGTTTTTAAAGAGCTGGGCGTTTACGGCTTCTGGTCGATGATGGTGTTTATCGTGTTGCTGACGGTCGGTTTTATTTACGAATGGAAAAAAGGGGCGCTGGAATGGGAATAGAAGGGGTGTTGAAAAAAGGTTTCGTCACCACCAGCGCGGATACGGTGTTGAACTACATGCGCACCGGCTCGCTGTGGCCGGTGACCTTCGGCTTGGCCTGTTGTGCGGTGGAGATGATGCACGCGGGTATGGCGCGTTACGACCTTGACCGTTTCGGCATTATTTTCCGCCCGTCGCCGCGCCAGTCGGATTTAATGATTGTGGCCGGTACGCTTACCAACAAAATGGCACCCGCCCTGCGCCGCGTGTACGACCAAATGGCCGAGCCGCGTTGGGTGTTGTCGATGGGGTCGTGCGCCAACGGCGGCGGCTATTACCATTATTCTTATTCGGTGGTGCGGGGCGCCGACCGCGTGGTCCCGGTGGACGTATATGTGCCGGGTTGCCCGCCGACTGCGGAAGCCTTGATTTACGGCCTGATTCAGTTGCAGCAGAAAATCAAGCGCACTTCAACCATTGCGCGCGATTAAGGAGAAAGCATGGCAACGCTAAATCATTTATACGGGCAGGCTGTCGGCGTATTGGGCGACAAAGCGCTGAAAGTGATTCAGGAATTGGGCGAGATTACCGTTGAATGCCTGCCTGAACATTATTTGGACGTGATGGCTACCTTGCGCGACCATGAAGCTCTGCGCTTTGAACTGTTGGTTGATTTGTGCGGCGTGGATTACAGCACCTACCGCAACGACACGTGGCAGGGCAAACGCTTTGCCGTGGTCAGCCAGCTGTTGTCGGTGCAAAACAATCAGCGCATCCGCGTGCGCGTGTGGGTGCAAGATGATGATTTTCCGGTGGCGGAATCGGTGGTCGGGATTTACAACAGCGCCGATTGGTATGAGCGCGAAGCCTTCGATATGTATGGTATTCTGTTCAATAACCATCCTGATTTGCGCCGCATTCTGACCGATTACGGCTTTGTCGGCCATCCGTTCCGCAAAGATTTTCCAGTATCCGGCCATGTGGAAATGCGCTACGACGAAGCACAAAAGCGCGTGATTTACCAACCCGTTACCATCGAGCCGCGCGAAATTACGCCACGTATCGTGCGCGAGGAGCATTACGGTGAGTGAAAACAAATTAAGAAACTACACCATCAATTTCGGCCCGCAACATCCGGCAGCGCACGGTGTGTTGCGCATGATTTTGGAATTGGAAGGCGAGACCATCGTCCGCGCCGATCCGCACATCGGTCTGTTGCACCGAGGTACCGAAAAGCTGGCCGAAACCAAAACCTATCTGCAAGCCCTGCCTTATATGGACCGTTTGGACTATGTTTCCATGATGGTCAACGAGCAAGCGTATTGCTTGGCGGTGGAAAAGCTGGCCAATATTGATGTGCCGATTCGTGCGCAGTATATCCGCGTGATGTTCGCCGAAGTGACTCGTATTTTGAATCACCTGATGGGTGTCGGTTCGCACGCGCTGGATATCGGTGCCATGACTGCGATTCTGTATGCCTTCCGCGACCGTGAAGAGCTGATGGACTTATACGAAGCCGTATCCGGCGCCCGCATGCATGCCGCCTATTTCCGTCCCGGCGGCGTATATCGCGATTTGCCCGATTTTATGCCGAAATATGAATCAAGCAAATTCCGCAATGCCAAAGTGTTGAAACAGCTCAACGAAGCGCGTGAAGGCTCCATGCTCGATTTTATCGATGCCTTCTGTGAGCGCTTTCCGAAAAACATCGATACCCTCGAAACCCTGCTCACCGACAACCGCATCTGGAAACAGCGCACCGTCGGCATCGGCGTGGTGTCGCCCGAGCGCGCCATGCAAAAAGGCTTTACCGGCGTAATGTTGCGCGGCTCCGGCATTGCGTGGGACATGCGCAAAACCCAGCCGTATGAGGTGTATGACCTGATGGATTTCGACATTCCCGTCGGTGTCAACGGCGACTGCTACGACCGCTATCTCTGCCGTATGGCCGAAATGCGCCAATCCGTGCGCATCATCAAACAATGCGTCGATTGGCTGCGCATCAATCCCGGCTCCGTGATTACCGAAAACCACAAATACGCCCCGCCGAAACGCACCGACATGAAAACCGGCATGGAAGATTTGATTCACCATTTCAAACTCTTCACCGAAGGCATGCATGTTCCCGAAGGCGAAACCTACACCGCTGTCGAACACCCGAAAGGCGAGTTCGGCGTTTACATCATTTCAGACGGCGCCAACAAACCCTACCGCCTGAAAATCCGCGCACCGGGTTTTGCCCATCTGCAAGGCATGGACGAAATGGCGCGTGGGCATATGCTGGCGGACGTGGTAGCGATTATCGGCACGCAGGATATTGTGTTTGGGGAAGTGGACAGGTAGTTTCAGGCAGTCTGCAAAGTGATGGTTACCTGCTACAAGTCATGAAGAAATGATAACTTTCCCCGCCAATAAAGCCGATTTTATCCGTATCCAGCAACGCATCGCACTATTGGAAGCCGTTTTGTCGCCCGAATGGGGATACCGTTATTTTTCATTCAATGCTCATTGGGCACCCAATCAAATGATGGCATCTATGCGCGATGGCAGTGGCAGCGGGTGGTTCGCATTGATAGATGATTACGGCATTGCTGTTGCGGCACGCATTCGGTACCCAGCCGATACTGCCGTGTTCCAAAGTCTGCCTGAACATTGGCAGCATGAGAATTTTTTGCGCGAACCTGCGTTTACCGATACAGTGCAGCATGGCAATTTTTGCGCCTATAAGGCCGATAGCGGTCATGAATGGATAATTCATGCTGCACCCGAAAATGCCGCCGCCTTTGCCGAGCTGTTTTTTGCTGTAAACGGCGATGCCGGTGCCTATTGCGATTTTGCGGCGGATTATTATGAACAGGACGATTTGGACTGTGAAAGTGTCCGAAATATTATCCACAACCCGACATTAAGCGAGGCGGATATTTTGGCATTCGCTCCCGATACTGATTTAGACGCTTTGCAGCAAGATTTGCATGAAATCGGAATTACTTTATTGTAAAAATGGTTATATCGGTTTAAGCCGCAGTGGCGCAGCTTGAATTGCAAACCTGACAAAACTTTTTCAGGCAGCCTGAAAATATTGGATTTGACACCCTGCCCGCAACAAAAACTGCCGACCGATTATTGATTGAATAAAAACTAGGATTACAAACCATGTTATCCCCGCAATCCCTGCAACAGATAGACACCGAGTTAGCCAAATACCCGGCCGACCAACGCCGCAGCGCGATAATGGGCGCATTGCGTATTGCACAGGCTGAAAAAGGCTATCTTGCCCCCGAAACCATTGCCTACGTTGCCGACTATATCGGTATTACTGCTGCACAAGCCTATGAAGTGGCCACGTTCTACAACATGTATAACCTGGAGCCTGTGGGCAAATACAAACTCACCGTCTGCACCAACCTGCCCTGCGCCCTGCGCGGCGGCATCGATGCCGGCGAATACCTGAAACAGAAGCTCGGCATCGGCTACGGTGAGACTACCGCAGATGGAAAATTTACATTACTGGAAGGCGAGTGTATGGGCGCGTGCGGCGACGCTCCCGTCATGCTGGTCAATAACCACAAAATGTGCAGCTTTATGGACGCGGAAGCGATTGAGAAGAAATTGGCGGAATTGCAGTAAGGCCGTCTGAAAAGCCGATAAATATAGACAACTTTCCCGGGCAGGCTGACACGAATAAAATTTGTTGAACATGGTAAGCGGTTAATCCGATTTGTATGAAATCATCAATAGTGTGCGTACAAGAATATTGGAACAGTAGGCGAAGAAGTGCAATACGGAGGTATCCTGTTTGCCGCACCTGAACCGTTTTGCGGCATTTTTGTTTATCAGCAACATATATCTGTGGAATTTAGTCATGATGCCGGGACAGCAGCCCCACACGGTTTATTAGCAGGAAAAGGCAAAGGCCGCCGTCATTTGAAATGACACAGGCTTGAAGGCATATGAAGAAGCATTTAACGGATTACTTATCATTGGCGTAAAAAGCAGCAGAATAAAATGCCGGCCTAAAAGAACAAGCGCAGGTTGATTTTTGAGCGGGCAAAACCGTTATTTGCCAATTGAAATGATAAAATTTCAGGCTGCTTAATTTAAAAGGGCAGGATGTAAACCCACTGGCAAAAATTTCAGACGGCCTGTTAAGGCTGTTTGGAAACACAAGGCAGCTTGGGTTGCAAACCCAACACTAGCTGATACAGAAGGCTGCCTGAAAAGGCCGTCTGAAAACGTTTCAGGCAGCCTGAAATGAAAAAACAAACCGTAAAAAATATCAGCAACCCGAACATTACCAGAACAAAAAGGCCGTCTGAATTATTTACCTTTCAGGCAGCCCCAACCGAAGCAAACCCAAAATAGGCAAACCAAATGGCTATTTACCAATCAGGCGTAATCTTTGAATGCGTGGACACACGCGCCCCCGACTGCTGGACGCTCGCGGCCTACCAGTCGCGCGGCGGCTACCAAGCCCTGCGCCGTATTTTGACCCAGCCGATGACGCAAAACGAAATCATCGAAGAAGTGAAAATCTCCGCCCTGCGTGGCCGTGGTGGTGCAGGTTTCCCGACCGGTTTGAAGTGGAGCTTTATGCCCCGTTCGTTCCCCGGCGACAAATACGTGGTCTGCAACACCGACGAGGGCGAACCGGGCACATTCAAAGACCGCGACATCATCATGTTCAACCCGCACGCGCTGATTGAAGGCATGATTATTGCCGGTTTCGCCATGGGCTGTCCGGCCGGTTACAACTACATTCACGGCGAGATTTTCGAAGGCTACCAACGCTTTGAACAAGCCTTGGCCGAAGCGCGCGCCGCAGGCTTTTTGGGCAAAAACATCATGGGCTTGGGCTTCGATTTCGAACTCTTCGCCCACCACGGCTACGGCGCATACATCTGCGGCGAAGAAACCGCGCTGCTGGAAAGTTTGGAAGGCAAAAAAGGCCAGCCGCGCTTCAAACCGCCGTTCCCCGCATCGTTCGGTCTGTATGGCAAACCGACCACCGTCAACAACACCGAAACCTTCGCCTCCGTGCCGTTCATCATCCGTGACGGCGGTAAAGCCTTTGCCGACAAAGGCGTTGCCGGTGCGGGCGGCACCAAATTATTCTGCATTTCCGGCCACATCGAACGCCCGGGCAATTACGAAGTGCCGCTGGGCACGCCGTTTGCCGACGTATTGGCGATGGCCGGAGGGATGCGCCACGGCAAAAAACTCAAAGCCGTGATTCCCGGCGGCTCGTCTGCCCCAGTCTTACCGGCCGACATTATGATGCAGACCAACTTGGATTACGACTCAATTGCCAAAGCAGGCTCCATGCTCGGTTCCGGCGCGATTATCGTGATGGATGAAGACGTGTGCATGGTCAAAGCCTTGGAGCGTTTGGCCTATTTCTACTTCGAAGAATCCTGCGGCCAATGCACCCCCTGCCGCGAAGGCACCGGCTGGCTCTACCGCATCATCCACCGCATCGCCAACGGCAAAGGCCGCATGGAAGACTTGGCACTGCTCGATTCCATCGGCGGCAACATGATGGGCCGCACCATCTGCGCACTCGCCGACGCGGCTGTGTTCCCTGTGAAGAGTTTTACCCAGCATTTCCGCGATGAATTTGTGCATTATATTGAGCATGGGAAGCCGATGAAGGCGCATAAGTGGTGTTGAGTTTCAGACGGCCTTGGGGCTGAACAGGCCGTCTGAAAAAATAAAATAAAAAAATTCATTATAGGAAAACTGAAGAGATGACAAACAATAAACCGAATATTTTTAATATTGCCACTAAAGAACTGAGCCAAGACGCTTTTATTACATGGTTACTTTTATTTGGTAATGTTGAGTTAGAAGCGGATTATGTCGAACTGAATAAGTGCAGCCGTGAATTGTACCACGTTATTGAGGAAACAATATCCTGATTTTGACAGCATGATTACTTCCGTAGAAGCGAAGCGGCAGCATCAAAATATTGATATTTGGGTATTAATTAACCAATGTTACCGTTTGATTATTGAAGACAAAACCAATACAGGGACACACAATAACCAATTGAAACGCTACCGTGAGATTGCAGAAAAAGATTGCCATAAACATAACTATGCCAATCCGGTGTGTATTTATTTGAAAACAGGTAATCAAAGTTTGGGTAGCTTGGAAAATGTTAAACAAGATGGTTTCTATACATTTTTGCGGCAAGACTTTTTAGAAATTTTAGAAAAATACAGTCATATTCAAAACGATATTTTTCAGGATTTTTTAGCGCGTTTGCGTATGCTTGAAGATAAAAATGAAGCATTTAAAGACAAAGAAATCGGCCAATGGGCTAAGTATGATTGGCAAGGTTTTTTTGGTTTTTTAGAAAACGAACGATTGGGTGAAGAAGAAAGACTGCTGAAAAAATGGGCTTATGCAGCTAATGCCGCAGGTGGATTATGGTGGGGCATTTTGAAATCTTATCCGTCTGTTTACTTACAGATTGAAAGCAAAGGTGGGAAGCTGTGTTTCAAAATAAGAGATGAAAATAAGCAATCTCATACTGCCAAGACCTATTTCGCTTTTTTATCAAAAAAGGCACAAGAGAAAGGTTTTATTCTTCACAAACCAAAAAGATTCGGGTCAGGTAAAACCATGACCGCTGCTGTTATCGCTTGCGAAGATTGGCTTGGCAATAAAGAAGATAAGTTAAATCCTGAAGATGTGGTATTGAGATTAAGGCAGGTTATTGCCTTTTTTGAAGAAACTGCCCAGCAATTCAGCAAGTAGCTTGGGTCAAGGCCCAACACTTTTTGAAACGCAAAAACCTTGTCGGGTTTCCGCCCAAGTTACCCGTATGAATACCTAAAAAAGCCGTCTGAAACCCCAATCCCAACCTTTCAGACGGCCTGAGCGCTAAGAAAAAATTTTTAATCCAAAGAATAAAGTAACTAGGAAACAGCCATGTTACAAATCGAAATCGACGGCAAACACCTGACGGTGGAGCAGGGCACGACGGTGATTGAAGCCGCCAACCGGCTCGGAACGTATATTCCGCATTTTTGCTACCACAAGAAATTGTCCATCGCCGCCAACTGCCGCATGTGTTTGGTCGAAGTGGAAAAATCCAACAAGCCGCTGCCTGCCTGTGCCACGCCGGTGACCGACGGCATGGTGGTGCGCACGCATTCGCCTTTGGCCAAAACCGCGCAAGCCGGAGTGATGGAGTTTTTGCTGATCAACCACCCGCTGGATTGCCCGACGTGCGACCAAGGCGGCGAATGTCAGTTGCAGGATTTGGCCGTGGGCTACGGCAAACCGGCCAGCCGCTACACCGAAGAAAAACGCGCGGTGGTCGGCAAAGACATGGGGCCGTTGGTTTCCGCCGAAGAAATGAGCCGTTGCATCCATTGCACCCGCTGCGTGCGTTTCACCGAAGAAATCGCCGGTGTGCAGGAAATCGCCATGGCCGGCCGCGGTGAGCATTCGGAAATCATGCCGTTTATCGGCAAGGTGATTGAAACCGAATTATCGGGGAACGTGATTGATTTGTGTCCGGTCGGCGCGTTGACCAGTAAGCCGTTCCGTTTCGATTCGCGCACATGGGAACTCAACCGCCGCAAATCGGTGTCGGCGCATGACGCGCTCGGTTCCAACCTGATTGTGCAAACCAAAGACCACACCGTGCGCCGCGTGCTGCCGTTGGAAAATGAAGCCATCAACGAATGCTGGCTGTCCGACCGTGACCGTTTCGCCTATGAGGGTTTGTATCACAAAAGCCGTTTGAAAAACCCGAAAATCAAACAGGGCGGCGAATGGGTCGATGTCGACTGGAAAACCGCGCTGGAGTATGTGCGTAATGCGGTAGAATGCATCGCCAAAGACGGCCATGCCGACCAGGTGGGCATTTGGGCGAATCCGATGAACACGGTCGAAGAATTGTATTTAACCAAAAAACTGGCTGAAGGCTTAGGCATCCGCCACATCGATACCCGTCTGCAACGCCAAGACAACCGCGTTTCAGACGGCCTGTCGGGCGCGCAATGGTTGGGTCAGAGCATTCAATCGCTGGCAGAAAACGGCGCGGTATTGGTGGTGGGGGCAAACCTGCGCCAAGAGCAGCCGCTGTTGACCGCGCGTTTGCGCCGTGCCACGCATGGCCGCATGAAATTGAGCATATTGGCCGGCCGAAAAGAAACGCTGCACATGCCTTTGTTTGCCCAAGAAGCGGTGCATCCGAATGAATGGGCCGGCCGTCTGAACGAATGGGCGCAAGACTTGGATCAAGACGTGGCCGCCAGCCTGTCGAATGCCGACCAAGCCGCGATTATTTTGGGCGCGGAAGCGCAAAACCATCCTGATTACCCTGCTATTTACGCCGCCGCGCAACGTCTGGCTGAAGCCACCGATGCCACTTTGGGTATCCTGCCGCAAGCCGCCAACAGCGTGGGTGCGGCCGCATTGAACGTTAACCGAGGTGACAGCATTCAAGCCATGATTCGCCAGCCGAAGCAGGCGGTATTGCTGATGAATGTCGAGCCTGAAATCGATGTGGCCAACGGTGCGCAAGCCGTGGCCGCGTTGAAACAGGCCAAGAGCGTGATGGCGTTTACGCCGTTTGTCAGTGAAACTTTGCTCGATGTGTGCGACGTGTTGCTGCCGATTGCGCCGTTTACCGAAACTTCGGGCAGCTTCGTCAATATGGAAGGCCGTTTGCAGTCGTTCCACGGCGTGGTGCAGGGCTTCGGTGATTCTCGTCCGTTGTGGAAAGTGTTGCGTGTGTTGGGTAATCTGTTTGACGTGAAGGGCTTTGATTACCACGGCAGCGAAGAGATTTTGCAAGCCGCGCTCAATCAGGAAATCGTGTCGGTGCAACTGAATAACCGTACTACTTTTGATGGCGAAGCCGTTCAGACGGCCTCGAATCAATTGGTGCGCATCGGCGGTGTCGGTTTGTATCACACCGATGCCATTGTGCGCCGCAGCGCGCCGTTGCAGGCAACCAGCCATGCGGCGGTACCGGCCGCGTGTGTGCATCCGAATACCTTGGCGGCCTTGAATCTTTCAGACGGCCAGCAAGTCGTGGCCAAACACGGCGGCGTGGGTGTAAATGTGGTGGTCGTGGCCGATGCGGCCTTGCCGGAATATGTGGTGCATCTGCCGCTGCACAGCGACAACGCGGCCTTGGGGGCGATGATGAATGCGATTGAATTGGCGGGGGCGTAAACATGCAAGAATGGTTCCAATCCCTGTTTGCCGTGACCTTAGGTTGGGGCGACATCGGCCTGAGCGTCGGTTTGGTGGTGTCGGTGATTTTGAAAATCGTGATTATCCTGATTCCGCTGATTCTCACCGTGGCCTATCTGACCTATTTCGAGCGTAAAGTCATCGGCTTTATGCAGCTGCGCGTCGGCCCCAACGTGACCGGCCCGTGGGGCTTGATTCAGCCGTTTGCCGACGTGTTCAAGCTGTTGTTTAAAGAAGTGACGCGCCCGAAACTATCGAACAAAGCCTTGTTCTACATCGGCCCCATGCTCTCGCTCGCGCCCGCTTTTGCGGCATGGGCGGTGATTCCGTTTTCCGAAGAATGGGTGCTCACCCATGTCAACGCGGGCTTGCTGTTTATTTTGATGATTACTTCGCTGTCGGTGTATGGCGTGATTATCGCCGGTTGGGCGTCGAACTCAAAATACTCGTTTTTGGGTGCGATGCGCTCGTCGGCGCAAACCATTTCCTACGAAATCGCCATGAGTGCCGCGCTGGTGTGTGTGGTGATGGTGTCGGGCAGCATGAATTTTGCCGACATCGTGGCCGCGCAGGCCACAGGCATCGCCGGTGGTTCGGTGTTGTCATGGAACTGGCTGGCTTTGTTTCCGGTGTTTATCGTGTATCTGATTTCCGCCGTGGCCGAAACCAACCGCGCGCCGTTTGACGTGGCGGAAGGCGAATCGGAAATCGTGGCCGGTTTCCACGTCGAATATTCCGGCTTCGCGTTTGCCTTGTTCTTCTTGGCCGAATACATTTTCATGATCCTGATTGCCGCCCTGACCGCGCTGATGTTTCTCGGCGGCTGGCTGTCGCCGTTCCCGCAAAGCTGGGGCTGGGTCGGCACACCGAGCGCGTTTTGGATGTTTGCCAAAATGGCGTTTGTGCTTTACGGCTACTTGTGGATTCGCGCCACTTTCCCGCGCTACCGCTACGACCAAATCATGCGCTTGGGCTGGAAAGTTCTGATTCCGATTGGCTTTTTGTGCATCGTGTTACTCGGCGGCTGGATGATTTCGCCGTTGAGTTTGTGGAAATAAAATGGTGGGTTGATCCCCACACTACAGAATTGAAACATATTGTTCAGACGGCCTGAAAGAATAGGCCGTCTGAAACCGAAATTGAACAAATAGAGAACCCGATTCAAAGGGAACACCAATGGCAAACCTAGTTAAAACTTTCTTGCTCGGCGAACTGGCCAAAGGCATGGGCGTGACGCTCAAAAACTTTTTCGCCCGCAAAGACACGATATATTTCCCCGAGGAAAAAACGCCGCAATCGGTGCGTTTCCGCGGCTTACACGCCCAACGCCGTTATCCCAACGGCGAAGAGCGCTGCATTGCCTGCAAGCTGTGCGAAGCGGTGTGTCCGGCGATGGCGATCAACATCGAATCGGAAGAACGCGCCGACGGCACGCGCCGCACCACGCGTTACGACATCGATTTGACCAAGTGCATTTTCTGCGGTTTCTGCGAAGAAGCCTGCCCGACCGATGCCATTGTCGAAACACATATTTTCGAATACCACGGCGAGAAAAAAGGCGATTTGTACATGACCAAACCGATTTTGCTGGCCATCGGCGACAAATACGAAGCCGAAATCGCCAAGCGCAAAGCGGCGGATGCGCCGTATCGTTGAGGCCGTCTGAAAAACGGATGTGTAGGTCGGGCATTGATGGCCGACGGGAAACTAAAATTTAAAATTCAAAGGAGTAAGATGATGAAAAAGCTAACCATTGCGTTAACTGCAACCGCAGCTTTGCTGCTCAACGGCTGTTTTTTCGTACAACAAATTCATGACAAAGTGTATGAAGATTGTTTCATGCATCCTGAAGCCTTTAAACTCATACCTCAATCCCACCAGCAGCAAATTGCCAAAAAATGCGGCTGGCAACCGGCACTCAAGCAACCGGCTAAACCATCCAGGCTCGTTAATACTACGAGGCTTTGTAACGAAATTGTCCCCGCACCGCCGACCCAAAACAAAACCAACGGCGTTATCACACAAAAACTGGATCTGCCGCAGAATCTCACGTTGAAATACAACATAGTGAACGGCAAAGTGCCTGAACTAAAAATATTTTATCCAAGCGGCGTAACGGAAACCCATACGCGTTTTGCCAACGGTAAAGCAGAGGGCTGGTCGGAAGGGTTTTTCCCGTCAGGCAAAGTGCGTACCCGGTTTTTTTATCAAAACGGCAAAGCCAAGCGCTATGAAATTTATGACGAGAGCGGAAAATTGGTTGAAAAACAAGAATTGAATTGCCGGTAATACTTTTCTGGCCAATTACCAGCCTCAGAAAACCGTCGGGAGATAAACCATGAACCAAGCCGTCAGCGATTTGCAAGCCCTAATTCTCGCCATGCAGCCTGTTCAGCATGAGTGCGCATACTTGCCACGCTGCCGGAAGGCAGAGCGCTGACGGTTGCGGAAATCTACGCCGGTATGCGCGAAGCGGAAGGTCTGTCGGTGATGGAAGAAGAAACTGCGCGCAAATACGGTTTGCAAAATGCTTTCCGCGCCGCATGGATTACCTTGAACGTACATTCCGACCTTGCCGCCGTCGGGCTGGCCGCCTTTTCCTCCGTACTCGGCCGCGCCGGAATCAGATGCAACGTTGTTGCCGGACATTGCCACGACCGCATATTCGTGCCGCACGAACAGGCCTAAGCCTCAATGGAAACGCTGCAAAACTTGCAACGAGGTGGTTAGGGTGTAAGACAGTTGGACTTCCTGAGAGTCTGTTTGAATGTTTCGGGCAGTCTGAACTAAGCCGCCAGCAGTAAGATAGAAATACAGGGCGCATGAACCGGCGTTTGTTTCAGATGGCATCAAGGCCGTCTGAAAACCCCGAATAAAGATTAAAAAGACAACTGAGAAAGAGTGCTATGACCTTCTCCCTAATCATGTTTTACGTTTTGGCCGCCATCATCCTGTTTGGCGCACTCAAAACCGTAACCGCCAAAAACCCCGTTCACGCCGCGCTGTATCTGGTGCTGACTTTCTGCGTGAGTGCGATGATGTGGATGCTGATGCAGGCCGAGTTTTTGGGATTGACGCTGGTAGTGGTATATGTCGGCGCGGTGATGGTGTTGTTCCTGTTCGTCGTGATGATGCTGAATATCGACGTCGAAGAAATGCGCAAAGGCTTTTGGCGCCACGCGCCGGTGGCCGGTGTGGCCGGCGTGTTGCTGGCGGTGGCTTTGATTCTGATTTTGATGAACCCGAAAACCGATTTGGCATCATTCGGCCTGATGCAAGATGTGCCGGCCGATTACGACAATATCCGCGATTTGGGCCGCCAGATTTACACCACTTATCTGCTGCCGTTTGAATTGGCGGCGGTGCTGTTGTTGCTGGGCATGGTGGCGGCGATTGCCTTGGTGCACCGCAAAACCACCAATCCGAAATACATCAACCCTGCCGACCAAGTGAAAGTGACCGCTGACGAAAGCCGTATGCGTTTGGTAAAAATGGATGCGGTCAAACCGAGTCCGAAACCGGAAGAAACTGTTTCAGACGGCCAGTCATCAGAAAGCGAGGGTAAAGCATGATTACCTTGACGCATTATTTGGTGCTCGGTGCGCTGCTCTTCGGCATCAGCGCGATGGGCATTTTCATGAACCGCAAAAATGTATTGGTGTTGCTGATGTCGATTGAATTGATGCTGCTGGCGGTGAATTTCAACTTTATCGCGTTTTCACAGCATTTAGGCGATACCGCAGGGCAGATTTTCGTGTTTTTCGTGTTGACCGTGGCTGCCGCAGAATCAGCCATCGGCTTGGCGATTATGGTGCTGGTGTACCGCAACCGACAAACCATCAATGTGGCCGATTTGGATAAACTGAAAGGCTGATTTTCAGGCCGTCTGAAAACGGAATAGAACCATGAAATCAATCGACGAAAAAAGTTTACAACATGCTTACCGCCTGTTTGACAGCGGCGACATTGATAAAATGGAAGTCGGCACCACCCGCGGCTTGCAGCAGATTCATGCTTATTTGTTTGACGGTTTATATGATTTTGCCGGTGAAATCCGCGAGCTGAATATTTCCAAAGGCGGTTTCCGCTTTGCCAATGCGCTGTATTTGAAAGAAGCCTTGGCCAAAATTGAAACGATGCCGGAAAACACTTTTGAAGACATCATCGCCAAATATGTGGAAATGAACATCGCCCATCCGTTTTTGGAGGGCAACGGCAGAAGCACACGCATTTGGTTGGATTTGGTGCTGAAGAAAAACCTGAAGAAAGTCGTGGATTGGCAGCATGTCGACAAAACCCTGTATTTACAGGCGATGGAGCGCAGCCCTGTCAACGATTTGGAATTGCGCTTCTTATTGCAGGCGAATTTAACCGAAGATGTCGACAACTGCGAGATGATTTTCAAAGGCATCGAGCAATCTTATTACTACGAAGGTTATCAGAAGGGCTGAAAGGCCGTCTGAAAAAGCAGAAACATTTTTTAAATTAAAAGGTTCATTTCTATGAACGACATGACTTTATATTTGATGATTGCCTTGTTGCCGCTGGCAGGCAGTCTGTTGGCGGGCTTGTTCGGCAATAAAATCGGCCGTGCCGGTGCGCATACGGTGACCATTCTCGGCGTGGCGGTGTCGGTGCTGTTGTCGGCTTATGTGTTGTGGGGCTTTATCAGCGGCACGCGCGCGAAGTTTGATGAGAATGTCTATACCTGGCTCACTATGGGCGGCTTGGATTTTTCGGTCGGCTTCTTGGTCGATTCGCTGACGGCAATGATGATGGTGGTGGTGACGTTTGTGTCGCTGATGGTGCATATCTATACCATCGGCTATATGCACGATGAAAAAGTCGGCTACCAACGCTTTTTCAGCTATATTTCGCTGTTTACCTTCAGCATGCTGATGCTGGTGATGTCGAACAACTTTATCCAGCTTTTCTTCGGCTGGGAAGCGGTAGGTTTGGTGTCTTACCTGCTGATCGGTTTCTATTTCAAACGCGACAGCGCGATTTTCGCCAACTTGAAAGCCTTTCTGGTCAACCGTGTCGGCGATTTCGGTTTTTTGCTCGGTATCGGCTTGGTGTTGGCTTATTTCGGCGGCAGTTTGCGGTATCAAGATGTGTTTGCCTATCTGCCGCAGATTCAGACGGCCACGATTCAGCTTTTTTCCGGTGTGGAATGGAGCCTGATTACCGTTACCTGTCTGTTGCTGTTTGTCGGCGCGATGGGTAAATCGGCGCAGTTTCCGCTGCATGTGTGGCTGCCCGATTCGATGGAAGGCCCGACGCCGATTTCCGCGCTGATTCACGCGGCCACGATGGTGACGGCGGGCTTGTTTATGGTGTCGCGCATGTCGCCGATGTATGAATTGAGTACCACAGCCTTGAGCTTCATCATGGTGACCGGTGCGATTACGGCGCTGTTTATGGGCTTTTTGGGCACGATTCAAAACGACATCAAGCGTGTGGTGGCGTATTCGACCCTGTCGCAACTGGGCTATATGACCGTGGCTTTGGGCGCGTCGGCCTATTCGGTGGCGATGTTCCACGTGATGACGCACGCGTTTTTCAAAGCCTTGTTGTTCTTGGCGGCGGGCAGCGCGATTATCGGCATGCACCACAACCAAGACATACGCCACATGGGCAATCTGAAAAAATACATGCCGATTACGTGGATCACCATGCTGCTGGGCAACTTGGCCTTGATCGGGACGCCGTTTTTCTCCGGCTTCTATTCCAAAGATTCGATTATCGAAGCGGCCAAATACAGCACCATTCCGGGCAGCGGTTTTGCCTATTTTGCGGTGCTGGCCAGCGTGTTTGTGACCGCGTTTTACGCGTTCCGCCAATATTTTATGGTGTTCCACGGCAAAGAAAAATGGCGTGAAATCGAACACCATCATTCAGATGGCCACGACGGGCATCATCACGGCTTGGGTAAAAACGACAATCCGCACGAAAGCCCGTGGGTGGTGACCTTGCCGCTGATTTTGCTGGCCATTCCGTCGGTGGTGATTGGTTATATCGCGATTGAGCCTATGCTGTATGGCGATTTCTTCAAAGACGTGATTTACGTCAACCATGAAGCGCATCCGACCATGCAGGTGATGGGCGAACATTTCCACGGCGCATTGGCCATGGTGGCGCACAGCTTCCAAACGCCGGTGCTGTATCTGGCAATCGCAGGCGTGTTAACGGCTTGGTTCCTTTATGTGAAAGCACCGCATCTGCCGGCCAAAATCGCCGCCACATTCAGCCCGATTTACAAACTGCTGGATAACAAATACTTCCTCGACACGATTTACTACAACGTGTTCGCCAAAGGCAGCCGCGCATTGGGCAATTTCTTCTGGAAAGTCGGCGACGTGGCGATTATCGACAACGGTATCGTCAACAATTCCGCCAAAGTGGTGGGCGCAGTCGCCGCGCAAGTGCGCAAAATGCAGACCGGCTTTATCTACAGCTACGCCGCCGCGATGGTGTTCGGCGTGTTGGTGCTGCTGGGACTGACTTTCTGGCGTTTGTTTATGTAGCAGGTTTTCAGACGGCCTTGGATTAGGTTGAGGCCGTCTGAAAGAGGAATCATTGAGCGATGCAGCAATCTTCCCCTTCTACCGCCGGAATGTAAGGGGTTGGGTTGGTAAAGGACTATTAGGCCGTCTGAACATTGAAACCAAAGACATCGCCATTGTTCAGACGGCCTCAGATAAAACCGTAGCTGTTTAAATTAAACTAAAAACCACAGGAAAAAAACATGTTTTCCAACCACTTACTCAGCCTGGCCATATGGGTGCCGATTGCCGCGGGCTTGCTGGTATTGGCCACGGGCAAGGATAAGCGTGCGCCTTTGGCGCGTATCATCGCGTTTGCCGGTGCTTTGGCCGGATTCTTGGTCACGCTGCCGTTGTTTACCGGATTCGACCGTTTGAGCGCTGGTTATCAGTTCACCGAGTTTTATCAGTGGATTCCGCTCTTGAAAGTGAATTACGCGCTGGGTGTGGACGGGATTTCGGTGCTGTTTGTCATTTTGAACGCGTTCATCACGCTGATGGTGGTCGTGGCCGGTTGGGAAGTGATTCAGAAGCGCACGGCGCAGTATATGGCGGCGTTTCTCATCATGAGCGGCCTGATTAACGGGGCGTTTGCGGCGCAGGATGCGTTGTTGTTTTATGTGTTTTTCGAAGGCATGCTGATTCCGCTGTATCTGATTATCGGCGTGTGGGGCGGGCCGCGCCGCGTGTATGCGTCGGTGAAGCTGTTTCTCTATACGCTGATGGGTTCGCTGCTGATGCTGGTGGCGCTGGTGTATTTGTCGTATCAGGCGGGCGGCAGCTTTTCAATTGTGGAATTGCAAAACATCAAACAGATTCCGCTGACGGTGCAGCAATTGCTGTTCGGCGCGTTTTTCCTGTCTTTTGCGGTGAAAGTGCCGATGTTCCCGGTGCACACCTGGCTGCCGGATGCCCACGTTGAAGCGCCGACCGGCGGCTCGATGGTGTTGGCGGCGATTACGCTGAAGCTGGGTGCGTATGGCTTTTTGCGCTTTGTTTTGCCGATTGTGCCCGATGCCGCGCGCTTTTTTGCGCCGGTGATGATAGTGTTGAGCCTGATTGCGGTGATTTACATCGGTATGGTGGCTTTGGTGCAGACCGACATGAAAAAGCTGGTGGCGTACTCTTCCATCAGCCACATGGGTTTCGTGACGCTGGGTATGTTTTTGTTTGTGGAAGGCAGTCTGAATGATTGGGCGCTGAAGGGTGCGATTATTCAGATGATTTCACACGGTTTTGTGTCGGCGGCGATGTTTATGTGTATCGGTGTGATGTATGACCGCCTGCACACGCGCAATATTGCCGATTACGGCGGCGTGGTGAACGTGATGCCGAAATTTGCCGCGTTTATGATGCTGTTCGGCATGGCGAACGCGGGTTTGCCGGCCACTTCAGGCTTTGTCGGTGAATTTATGGTGATTATGGGTGCGGTGGAAACCAATTTCTGGATTGGCGCACTCGCTGCCTTGACGCTGATTTACGGCGCATCTTACACCTTATGGATGTATAAACGCGTGATTTTCGGCGAGATTCATAATCCGCAGGTGGCGGAAATGAAAGACATCAATTGCCGCGAGTTTGCCGTATTGGCGGTATTGGCGGTGGTCGTGTTGGGCATGGGTTTGTATCCGCAAGCCTTTATCGAAGTGGTGCATCAGGCGGCCAACGACCTGATTACGCAAGTCGCGCAAAGCAAGATTTGAGGTGTGTGAATGAACTGGACTGATTTGAATTTACTTCCTGCCATGCCTGAAATCGTTTTGCTGGCGGTGTTGTGCGTGGTGTTGCTGGCCGATTTGTGGATCAGCGATGACAAGCGTTTTCTTACCCACACCATGAGCTTGGCCGGCATGGTGATTGTGACACTGGTGCAATTGGCGGTGTGGGAAAAAGGCAGCACGTCTTCTTTTCACGGCATGTATATTGCCGACGGCATGTCGCGGTTGGCCAAACTCACGCTCTACGGCCTGACGGCGGGTCTGTTTATTTACAGCAAACCTTACAATGAGGCGCGCGCGCTGTTGAAAGGAGAGTTTTACACGCTGTCGATGTTTGCGCTGTTGGGCATGAGCGTGATGATTAGTGCCGGTCATTTTCTGACGGCCTATATCGGTTTGGAGCTATTGTCGCTGTCTCTGTATGCCATGATTGCATTGCGTCGCGATTCCGCCGCTTCCGCTGAAGCCGCACTGAAATATTTCGTGCTCGGCGCCTTGGCTTCGGGTCTGCTGCTCTACGGTATTTCCATGGTCTACGGCGCGGCCGGTTCGCTGGAGTTTGCCAGCGTATTGGCCACGGCGTTTAACGAAGAAGCCAACGATTGGCTGCTGAAATTGGGCTTGGTGTTTATCGTGGTGGCGATTGCGTTCAAACTCGGCGCCGTACCGTTTCATATGTGGGTACCCGACGTGTACCACGGTGCGCCGACTTCGGTGACCGCCTTTGTCGGCACCGCCCCGAAAATCGCCGCCGTGGTGTTTGCCTTCCGTATTTTGGTAACCGGTTTGGGCACCAATTTTGAAGATTGGTCGCAAATGCTGGCGATTTTGGCGGTGGCATCGCTGTTGGTCGGTAATTTGGCCGCCATCATGCAAACCAACATCAAGCGTATGTTGGCCTATTCGACCATCTCGCACATGGGCTTTATCCTGCTGGCCTTTATGGCAGGTGCGGTAGGTTTTGCGGCGGGTTTGTACTACGCGATTACCTATGCCGTGATGAGCGCGGTGGGCTTCGGCGTATTGATGGTCTTGTCTAACGAAACCATCGAATGCGAAGACATCAAAGATTTGGCCGGCTTAAACCAACGCCACGCTTGGTATTCATTCTTGATGCTGCTGTGTATGTTCTCGATGGCCGGTATTCCGCCGCTGATGGGCTTTTACGCCAAATTCGCCGTGATTAAAGCGCTGTTGTTGCAAGGCTATGCCGGCTTGTCGGTGTTTGCCGTCATCATGAGTTTGATCGGTGCGTTTTATTACCTGCGTGTGGTGAAAACCATTTATTTCGACGAAGCCGATCACGACCAACCTGTCGGCGGCAACTACGCGGTGAAATTCGTGCTGACCGTTAACGCCTTGCTGCTGCTATTGTGGGGTATCATGCCGCAAACCGTTATCGACTGGTGTGCCGCGGCATTGAATAATACGTTGTAAACGACGAAGAAAAGTAACGGCAACCTGCAAAAGGTTGCCGTTTTTTGTTAAGATAGCAGGTGTGTTGTTCAGACGGACTGATGGTGTTTTGAGGCCGTCTGAAAAACGTTGGGCTTAAACCCAATCACAACCCCGCATAAACCAAAAAGATTTTTTTCAGACGGCCTCAAAACACCATCAGTCCGTCTGAAACCCGAAAGACCAAAATGACCGCATCCATGTACATCCTGTTGCTGTTGGCACTGATTTTCGCCAACGCACCTTTTTTAACTAATAAGCTCTTGGGCGTGATTCCCGTGGCCCAAAAGCATTTCGGCCACCACCTGCTGGAGCTGTTTATCGGCTTCGGCATCACCGCTGCACTGGCTTATCTGCTCGAATCGCGTGCCGGTGCCGTGCATCCGCAGGAATGGGAATTTTATGCCATAACCGTGTGCCTGTATTTGATTTTCGCATTCCCTTGTTTCGTATGGCGTTATTTTTGGAACGCACGCAACGTTCAATAATGTTTCAGACGGCCTAGAACATTTCAATGCCGTCTGAAACTGCCGCCGCCCCTGTAACCTGTCCCCTCCCCATGAGGGTTAGGGAGAAGGGGAACAGAAAACATACAGCCCCCGATATTTTTCAGCTGACTGAAACCATTGCAAAACTTAGCCTGAAGTGAATCTACCATGACCATCCGAAACCTGTCGCAAGCCAAACTGATTGTCGTCAAAGTCGGCTCCAGCCTTGTTACCGCCGAGGGCAAAGGCATCGACCAAATCGCGCTCAACCGTTGGGCGACGCAGATTGCCGAATTGAAAGCCAAAGGCGTGCAGGTCATTTTTGTCTCCAGCGGCGCTATTGCCGAGGGCATCAAGCGTTTGGGCTGGGCGAAGCGCCCTACCGCCATCAACGAATTGCAGGCGGCAGCAGCGGTGGGCCAAATGGGTATTGCTCAGGCTTACGAATATGCTTTTGCCTACCACGGCATCCAAACCGCGCAAGTGTTGCTGACACATGAAGATTTGAGCAACCGCACCCGCTATCTCAATGCCCGCAGCACCTTGCTGACCTTGGTCGAAAAAAGCATTGTGCCGATTATCAACGAAAACGACACCGTTACCACCGATGAAATCAAACTCGGCGACAACGATACTTTGGGTGCGCTGGTGACCAACTTGGTCGACGCCGATGCGCTGGTGATTCTCACCGACCAAAGCGGTTTATACGGCAGCGACCCGCGCAAAAATCCGCACGCCAAATTTATCCATCAAATCGAAGCCGACCATCCCGAACTCGAAGCCATGGCCGGCGGCGCAGGCAGCAGCGTCGGCACCGGCGGTATGTTTACCAAAGTCACCGCCGCCAAACGCGCAGCCTTGAGCGGCGCAGCCACCGTAGTCGCCAGCGGCCGCGAGCCGAATGTTTTGGTGCGACTGCAACAAGGCGAATCCATCGGCACGCTGTTCACCAGTACCTACAGCCGCGTTGCCGCCCGCAAACAATGGCTGCTCGGCCACATCCAAACCGCCGGTAAAATCACCGTCGACAGCGGTGCCGCGCGAGCCGTGGCCGAAAAACACGCCAGCCTGCTGCCCGTCGGCTGCATTGGCGTGCAAGGCCATTTTCACCGTGGCGAACTGGTGGCCGTCATCGATCAAAACGGCCAAGAAATCGCCTGCGGTTTAATCAATTACAGCAGCGACGAAACCGCTAAAATCCTGCAAACCGATTCGCATCATATCCATGACAAACTCGGTTATGCACAGGAAGAAGAGCTGATTCACCGTGACAATATGGCTTTGCGCCGATAGGGAATATCGAAGGTCCCAGGCCATCTGAAAGGTATGGATTGTGTGCCTTTCAGACGGCCTTTTGTTTCGTTAAATCAATCTATTATTCAATAAAACCGAATTCTGCTAAAATCAGTTTTCTTGATTTCAGACGGCCTAAGCTATGCAAAAAATCACCTTGATTTGGTTTCGCCGCAATTTACGTCTGTCCGATAACGCCGTGCTGCAGCACGCTGTGGCGCGTGGTTTGCCGCTGGCAGCAATGTATGCGTGGCAGCGGCCGTCTGAAAGTGTGAATCCGCGCCAAACGGCGTTTCATCATCAGGCGGCGGCAGAGTTGTCGGCGAAATTGTCGGCCAAAGGTGTGCCATTGTTTTCCGTACAGGGGAATGTGGCGGAAGCTGTGCCGGATTTGGCCACACGTTTGAATGCGCAAAGCGTGTTGGCCGACGAAGCTTACACGCCGTCTGAAACCGAGTGCGACAACCGCATTTGGCGGCTATTGGACGCGCAAGGCATTGCTTTTGAACGGTTCAATGACCGCACCGTCTTTGCCAAGGCCGACATCATGAGCGAACACGGCCGCCCATATCTTGAATTTGTCCCGTATAAACAGGCTTGGCTCCATGCTTTTAAGCAGCAGATTGTCGGACAAAGGCCGTCTGAACAGCCCGATATTCCGTTTCAGACGGCCTTTGCCGATTTACCGCCGTTTCCCGAAATTGAACCGGCCGCATTGATGCTGCAAGGTGGCGAACAGGCGGCTTGGCGGCAATGGCGGCAGTTTGTACCGCAATTGGGCGTGTATCCCTTGTTAAAAGATTTCCCCGCCAAAAAAGCCACGTCGCAATTGGGTGCGTATTTGTCCGCCGGCTGCATTTCGCCGCGGGCGTTGGCCGCAGAAGCCGCTGCACGCGGTGCGCATGATTGGCTGCAGAATCTGATTCGGCGCGATTTTTATCAGCAATGGCTGTTTCATTATCCCGAAGCGGCGCGGCAGATTGATGAGGATGCCGCTTTCAATGCCGATTTTTTCTGCCGTTGGGCGCAAGGCGAAACCGGTTTTCCGCTCATCGATGCCGCCATGCGTTATTTGCAGCGCAGCGGTTGGTTGCCACCGGTATTGCGGCAGGCGGCCGCGCAGTTTTGGTGCGTGACCTTGCAACAGCCTTGGCAGCACGGTGCGCGCTGGTTTGCGCACAATCAGTCGGACGATGAGGCTGCCGTCAATCTCGGCAACTGGCAAACAGCCGCCGGATTGCTGTCGCTGCACGCCCCGCGTGTGCTGCATCCGACTGTCGCCGCGCAGCAGTTTGACCCCGACGGCACGTTTATCCGCCGTCATCTGCCCGAGCTCGCCCACCTGCCCAAAGACGTGATTCACGCGCCGTGGCTGGCGCGTGGTGATGTCGATAGCCATGGTTATCCGCTGCCGATGGTGGAGATTTGAACCGTATTGATTACTGATTGAAAAGGCCGTCTGAAAAATAAAAAGATCGAAAATCGATGCTTTTTCAGACGGCCTGGATGATTCTATTTTAAAAACAATAAACCCTTTAAACCTCAACATTTATGCGCCCCTTCACATTCAAAAAACCGTCTTTCTTCAAAACTTCCGCCTTCTCACGCCGCCGTACCTCCGAGCGTGCGCACTTTGTCGAAAGCTGGCTCAATTCTTATGAACGCTACCGTTACCGCCGCCTGATTCACGCCGTGCGTTTAGGGTTGGCGGTGGTGTTCGCCACACTGCTGGCGCGTTTGCCGCAAGTCGAACACGGCGAATGGATCGGCATGACGGTCTTTATCGTATTGGGTATGCTGCAGTTTCAGGGCGCGATTTATTCCAAGGCGGTGGAGCGGATGCTCGGCACGGTCATCGGTTTGGGCGTGGGTTTGAGCGTATTGTGGCTGAACCAGCATTATTTTCACGGCGGCATATTGTTTTATGTGGCGGTAGGTTTGCTGAGCGCGCTGTCGGGCTGGGCGGCGGTCGGTAAAAACGGCTACATGCCCATGCTGGTCGGCTTGACCATGTGTATGCTGATTGGCGACAGTAGTATGGATTGGCTCGACAGCGGCGTGACGCGTGCGTTGAATGTGTTGATCGGCGCATTGATTGCAATAGGCGCGGCCAAATTGTTGCCTTTGCGTTCAACTTTGATGTGGCGCTTTATGTTGGCGGATAATCTGACCGAATGCAGCCGCATCATCTCTGAAGTCAGCAACGGCCAACACATGACGCGTGAGCGTTTGGAACAAAACCGCGTCAAAATGAAGCAGATTAACGCGCGTTTGGTAAAAAGCCGCAGCCATCTTGATGCCATGTCGGGCGAGAGCCATATCGGTAAACCAATGATGGAATCGATGCAGTTGGCGCACCGCAAAATCGTCAACAGCACCGAATTGCTGCTGACCACTTCTGCCAAACTGCAGCAGCCGCAAACCAGTGAAGACGAAGCCAAACTCATCAGCCGCCAGTTTGCCCAGTTGCAGCGCGAATTGCGTTTGACCGTGCGCCTGATTAAAGGACATTACGCACGCCGCATTCGCTTTGGCAACGCCGCGAATCCCGAATTGGAAAAGCTGGCGCAGAATTTGCCCTTTGATTGGCAGGGCTTTTTATGGTTGGGGGCAAATGCCCGTAATGAAGTCGCCGGCTTGGTGATTTTGCTGCAGCGCACCCGCCGCCGCTGGCTGGATGGCCATGAACTGCAACGTTTGCGCACTTATTTGCTGGAGGGCAGGGCGGGCGAAGTTGCAGAAGAGTAGGCCGAGGCCTTTCAAATCCCTATTTTGGGCACATTTTTTCATTGTGTGCTGCTCGAAAGCTTGCCTGTCTTCATAATATGTCTGCGCTTTGTGTACTGCTACAACTTTGAGCTGCACTCAAATCCAGGGTTTTGCAAAGGTCTCAGGCTGTTTGAAAGCCGAATATTCAGGTTTTCAGACAGCCTGAGTTTCGCATTTGCACTTAAAATAAGCTAGAATGGGCAAAGAACCGCGACACCCTCAAAGCAGAAATAGATGATAAACCGTTGGCTTTACAAACAACTTTGGAAAACCGCGCCGCCGCTGATCCGCCGTTATCTGAAAAAACGTGCCGCCAAATCGCCCGCTTATTTGGATAATTGGGACGAACGCTTCGGCGCGCCATTGCCCGATCCCGTGCACCAGCCGATTTGGATACACGCCGTGTCGGTGGGTGAAACCCGTGCCGCGCTGCCGTTGGTTACCGCCTTGCGCCGTTATTTTGCTGATGCACCGCTGCTGTTGACGCAGATGACGCCGACCGGCCGCGCCGCCGCCGAAGAATTGTTCCCTGATGCGCAATGCCGCTATCTGCCGTATGACAAGCCGGAATGGATTGAGCAGTTTTTGAGCGAACACAAGCCGCGGTTTGGTGTGTTGATGGAAACCGAAATCTGGCCGAATCTGATTTACGGCTGTGCCGAGCAGGGTGTGCCGCTGTTTTTGGCAAACGCGCGTTTGTCGGAAAAATCGCAAAACGGTTATTTGAAAATCCGCCGGCTGGTCGCGCCTGCCATGCAGACTTTGAGCGGCTGCTTTGCCCAAACTGCCGCCGATGCCGAGCGCTTGCACTTAATCGGCGCATCGAATGTGCATGTTTGCGGCAATACCAAATACGATATCACGCCGCCGGAAGGCATGCGCGCTTTGGCCGCCGCGTTTAAAGAACGCATCGGTAATCGGCCGGTGGTGTTGTGCGCCAGTACGCGCGCGCACAAAGGCACTGATGAAGCCGGATTATTATTGAAAGCATGGCAGCAATATCAAGGCGATGCGCTGCTGGTAATCGTGCCGCGCCATCCCGAGCGTTTTCAGACGGCCTTTGATGCCGCAGCCGGCTTAGGCTTTACGGTACAAAAACGCAGCGACAATGAATTGGTGTCGCCGCACACGCAAGTCTGGATTGGCGACAGCATGGGAGAATTGTTTGCCTATTATTTAAGTGCGGATGTGGCTTTTGTCGGCGGCAGCTTGGTCGATACCGGCTGTCAAAACATCATCGAACCGATTGCCTGCGGCGTGCCGACTTTGTTCGGGCCGTCTACTTATAATTTTGCCGCCGCGTGCAATTTGGCGGTCAAAGCCGGTGCGGCGCAACAGGTCAAGAGTGCGGAAGAGTGGTTGCAAGCTGCCGCCGCGTGTTTGAATGATGCGAAAGTGGGCAATCGTTTGAGAGGCAATGCCGAAGCGTTTGTGTCGGCACATCGCGGTGCGAGCGATCGTATGGCCTATGAAATCGGCAAAATGATTTTGAAATATAGAAATATTGCGCTTTAAGAAAGACGATACGCAAGAAATTGAACCGTTGGGCGAATAGTTTTCCGCATGAGAAAAGGCCGTCTGAAACCAACTGGAGAAAGGTTTCAGACGGCCTTTGTGGTGTTTGTCCGGTTAACGGTTTACTTGGCTGCCGATTACGCCGCCCAAGGCTGCACCGCCCAAAGTAGAAGCTGTATCGCCGCCCAACAAGTTACCGGCCACGCCACCGACAACGGCGCCGGTTGCGGTGTTGCGTTGAGAAGTAGACATGCCTGCACAAGCGCTCAAAGAAGCCGCAACGGCAATCAGGGCAACGGTTTTGGTGATGATTGATTTCATAAAAGTCTCCAATCCAAAAGGATTTATGTTGTTTGGTATAGTCAGTCTAGTATGGCACAAACTTGGTTTAATAATATCTTATAAAAGTAAAGACTCTTTAAACTAAGAAAATTTTTTTATGCGTGGCACTTCTTTTGCGGCGGGTGTACACTATGACGGCAATTTTAAAAGGATAGAGAATCAGCGATGAGTATTTATGCGGTGGCACACATTGTGCATTTGTTTTGCGCGATTGCTTTTGTCGGCGGTGTGTTTTTTGAGATGTTGGTGTTGTCGGTCATGCACACCAAACGCGTCTCACGCGAGGCGCGGCGTGAAGTGGAAAAGGCGATGTCGTATCGTGCCGTGCGGGTAATGCCGCCGGTAGTGATTGTGTTGTTTTTATCCGGCTTGGTGATGGTGTTTGAACGCTATGTGCCGGTGTTCCATCAACCGTTTGCCTCGTCTTTCGGTGCGATGCTGTTTCTCAAAGTTTTGCTGGCGTTTAGCGTGTTGCTGCATTTTGCCGTCGCCGTAGTGAAAATGGCGCGGGGCACGTTAACCGTGGGCTGGTCGAAATATATTCATGTTGTGGTGTTTGCCCATATGCTGCTGATTGTGTTTTTAGCCAAAGCGATGTTCTATTTTAATTGGTAATATTGATTTAGCAACAACAGATTAAATGATGTTAACGAAATTTGTTGGTAGTTTTTCAGACGGCATGTCAGAATGCCGTCTGAAAAAATAAATTCTTAAGGGTTATACAGATGACAGATCATCCTTCGGTCGGTACGCCGTTGTTTTACGGTGTCTTTTTTATTGTCGTGTTGGTCATGATTGCCATCGATATGCTGTCGCTGAAAAAAAACGGCGCACATAAAGTCAGTGTCAGGGAAGCCTTGGCTTGGTCATGTGTTTGGGTGGCGGTATCCTGCGGTTTCGCCTTATGGCTGTATTTCGAGCTTGCCGGCAATCCGGCTTACGGCGCAGTAGTAGCAAAAGAAAAAGTTTTAGAATTTTTTACCGGCTATGTGCTGGAAAAATCTCTGGCGGTGGACAATATTTTCGTCTTTCTGATGATTTTCAGCTATTTCAAAGTGCCGCCGCAATTCCAACACCGCGTGCTGCTTTACGGCGTGCTCGGTGCGATCGTGCTGCGTGCAATCATGATTTTTGTCGGCGCGGTTTTGGTGCAGCAGTTTGAATGGATTCTGTACCTATTCGGCGCATTTTTGCTCTACACCGGTCTGCACATGATTAAAACCTGCGGCGGCGATGACGAGGGTGGGGATTTGTCGCAAAACAAACTGCTCAATTGGCTGAACAAACATGTGCCGGTCAGTCACGAATTAAACGGCGAAAAATTCTTTACGATAGAAAACGGCAAACGCATCGCTACGCCGCTATTTCTGGTGCTGATTATGGTTGAGTTAAGCGACGTGATTTTTGCGGTAGACAGTATTCCTGCTGTGTTTGCCGTGACTACCGACCCGTTTATCGTGTTAACGTCCAACATTTTTGCAATTCTGGGTTTGCGTGCGATGTATTTCCTGCTTGCCGATGTTGCCGATCGCTTCATTTTCCTGAAATACGGTTTGGCCTTTGTGTTGAGCTTTATCGGCGTAAAAATGTTGATTATGCACTGGATTCATATTCCGATTTCGATTTCGCTGTCGGTGGTGTTCGGTGCGCTGGGTACATCAATTCTGACTTCGCTGATTTATAGCCGTCATCTTGATAAGCAACAAGGTAAACTGTAAAACATAAAAAAAGGGGCTGTATTAGATAACTAGAATAAATTCTGCTTTACTAATTGTTTTAAAATGGAACAAGAGACTTTATCTCACTGTGGTTAAAACGCCATTCACATTCCTTCAAA
>NZ_JBHSPY010000018.1:0-42560 GCF_042658245.1 Neisseria weixii | reverse complement strand
GCTGTGGGGTGGTGTTAGTTTTGTCATGGGACAATAAATACCATAAACGGAAAAAAATCCAAATAAAACAAAAAATAAGGGGAAATTTGAGTAGAAAACAGAAATGCGAAAAAACGCGCGAAAATGAGCAGATTTCTGACATTTTCGCGCGTTTTTTGTCATAGGAATGAGCAGAAAGTTAGCGGTTTTTATTTTGAGATACCGCAGCTCCACAGATAGCGTCCCAATATCTCAAAATCGTGCGGTTCGATTTGGGTTAAATCAAGCTCGGTTGTGGGGTAGATGCCTTTGTTCGGGTTGTCGCTGATGATGTTGAAGGTGTGTGCATTCAGGCGTTGCAGGCGTTTGATGCGGATTTCGTCGTATTGGCGGAACAGGTAGATACCTTCCTCCGTGTAGCGTGCGGTGGCGTACCATAGCACGGTGCCGAGGTCGATAAGGGTTGGGAACATGCTGTCGCCTTTAACGCGGGTACAGAAGCAGCGGTTGGGGTTTACGCCCAAGTGTTTGAAAAACGAAGCTCTGAACCACATGGCTTCAGCCTCTTCGGCATTCCACGCGATTGCTCCGTTACCCGCACTGCCGTACACATTGACATGGTAGCGCACCGGCACGATGCCGCCGGTGTCTTGGGCGGTTGCCCATGCGCCATAGCTTTTGACCAAGTTTTCCATGCCCGAGGGCAAAGGTTCGGCGGCAAACACGGGATTTTCTTTATAAACAGGCGTTTCAGACGGCCTGTTTTTTTCTTCGTACGGCAACTCCGCACCCTCTTCAATCAGGTGTAGCAAGCCTTTTTCTTTAAGTTCATCAATAATATATGTTGGAATTGTGTAGATTTTTTTATATCCACCTTTCCCGCCTTTTGTTGGAATTTCCGAATATTCCCAATTTTCTTCTTTTGCACGATACCCAATACCGGCTGGAGTTGCCGGGAAGGATAGCTGAATCCCATTTGATTTAGCAGTTTGTGCGATGTCGCATATTTCTGCAACGCTTCTTTTGAAAGTTTTCATGTTTAATTCCTTTTTAAAGCTAATCCAACCAGCTTTAAAGAAATAGCTTTAAAAAGAAACAACAGAAATATTAAATAATATTTAATAAATTCAAATCGTTATTAAAATTAAGCCCAAACCAATATCTTTTTAGCTTGAAAATAATCTTTTTAAAGCTATAATGTTTAGAAACGACGAAACAACAGCTTTAAAACATTATAGCTGATTTTTCAATGCTCTTTAACAACTTGGAAAAACGTCAAATAAACGCTACAAACGGTTTTTTATGAGAAGGCCGTTTAACAGGCCGTCTGAAGATTCGGACGGCCGATTAAACGGTTTTGATTTTTTTATTCAAGGAGGTTGGAAATGGATGATTTGGACTTGAAGCAGAAACTGGCAGAACGCCGAAATGAGGAAATGCTGGAGCGCAGCGATATTTTGTTGTCCGGAATAGACATTCAGAAAAAGCAGGTTGAAGCCCTGCTGCAAAAACTGAATGCGATGGGGGTCTGATATGCACCCTGAACTGATTCGAGCACATTTAAGAATGAAAGGTTACTCCTTGGACGACGTAGCCAAGGAAGCAGGAATCGGAGCAGCGACTGTCCGACAGGCTTTAAGCAAACCATCAGCAGCAGGAGAAAAAGCGATTGCCAAAATTTTGAATAAATCACTACACGAATTATGGCCAGAGCGGTGGACTAAGGATGGAAAGCGTATCCGACCCCGATATGCTCACTTATATAAGGAGCCAGCATGAAAGAAATATATTCTCTTGCAGAGTTAGCTTCGATGAGGCTTGAGGGCTTATCCCATACTGTGCAAGGGTTATCGTATAAAGCCAAAAAAGAAAAATGGCCTTTCGTTGAAGTTAATTGCAAAGGCGGTAAAAACGGCCTGCGCCGCGAGTATGCCCCGCCTGCCGAGGTGATGGCGCAAATCAAGGCGAAGGCAACGGAAAAGCTGCTGGCCGAAACCGCGCCTGCACCGCTGCCGGTGGCTGCCAAACCGGCGCTGCCTGCGGTGGCCGATACGGCGTTTGCCAGCACCCAAGCGCAGCGCGACTGCGAAGGGGCGCGGATGGCGGTGTTGAATGCGGTGGAGCGGCTGATGGCGGAATCGGATGTGAGCAAAGAAGCGGCGATGACCACGCTGCTGACGCAGGCGAAGCTGCCCGGTTACGAGCATCTGGCCAAGATGTTTGCTTTGGCCACCGACGGGCGTGGCGGCTCTGGCGGCCTGCCGAGCAGCCGCACCATCAAACGCTGGTTTGAGCGGCGCGACCGCCATGCGCTGGCACCGAAAGCGGTGCAGGCGGATATGGCGATGCCGGCCTGGCTGCCGCTGTTTTTGAAGTTTTACCGGCAGCCCACCAAGCCTTCGGTGCCGATGGCTTATGAGGCTTTTCTGGTTGCACTGGCGGCTGAAAACCCGTTGGCGAAAGTGCCGAGCATTCATGCGGTGCGGCGGGCATTGGGCAAAGTGGGCAAGGTGGCTTTGCAGGAAGGCCGTAAAGGGCCGCGCGAGCTGAAAAACGATTTGCCGTTTACGCGGCGTGAGTTTTTGCACCTGCCGCCTGCGGCGATTTACACGGCCGACGGCCATACGTTTGATGCGGAGGTGTTGAATCCGTTGAGCGGCAAGCCGTTCCGCCCTGAAATCACTACGGTGGTGGATGTGGCAACGCGGCGGTGTATGGGTTGGAGCGTGGGGCTGGCGGAAAGCCGCTTTACGGTGCTGGAAGCCTTGTGCCATGCAAGCCGCACGGCCATCGGTGCGGTGTGGTATGTGGACTGGGGCAAGGGTTTTGAAAACCTGATGATGACCGATGAGGCAACGGGTTTGATGGGAAGACTGGGCATGACGATGAAGCATTCTCGAGCCTACAACTCTCAAGCTAAGGGCGCGTCGGAACGCAGCCACCATATTTTCACCCGCGCGGCGAAAAAGCTGGCGACGTATGTGGGCAAGGATATGGACGCGGAAGCGCGCAAGGCGATGTTTCATTGGACACGCAAGGAAATCAGGCTGCAAGGCAAGATTGTGAGCAGCCCGATTCAGACGTGGGACGAGTTTAAGGCCTTTATTGAGGCGGAAATCGAAGCCTACAACAATAAGCCGCACCGCAGCCTGCTGAAATTTACCGATGCCGACGGCAAGAAACGCCATATGACGCCGAACGAAATGTGGGCGTTGAAGGTAAAGGAATTCGGCGAACCGCCGAAGGTTGAGCAAGGCGATGAAGGCTGGCTGTTCCGCCCGCAGATTATGCGGACGGTGCGACGCGGCGAAATCAGCCTGTTTAACAATGTTTATTTCTCGAATTTATTGGAGGAATTCAACGGCGAAACGCTCAGGGTCGGCTACGACGTGCAGGACGCGCAACGGGTGTGGGTGTATGACGACGAAGGCCGCTTGATTTGCAGGGCGGAATGGCACGGCAACTCGACATCCTATATGCCGGAAAGCGTGATTGAGCAGGCCTTGGACAAGCGCAACGATGCGGCTTTGAAACGCGTGGAGCAGAAACGTCAAAACGTGTTGGCGGAACGCAGGCAGGCGGTAATCGAACACCAAGACAGCGTAAACATCGGCGGCTTGGTGCTGGATATGAACCGCTTGAAAACAGAGGCAGACAAGCTGCCGCGCCGCGAAGAGCCGGAAACGGTGGATGCGGTATTTAAGGAAATCAAGACCGAGCCGTTTCAGACGGCCACGGTTTGGGAAGCACCCGATGCGATGAATCCGAAGGCGCAGTATGCGGAATACCGCTTACTTGCCGCCCTGCCGGAAACGGGACTAAGCGAAGCGCAGGCGAAATGGCTGGATTGGTACAAAGCCAGCGGCCGCGTGGAACTGATGGAACAGATGGCACGGGCTTACGGTTGATTTAACTTATGTTTAAAGGAGTATCAAAAATGGATTGGTATGAGTTGGAACAAAACGGCATCACGGTCAAAAACATCCGCCCGGCCAAGCGTCACCGCGCATGGCCTTGGATGGCGGTGTTTGCCGTAACGGTATTGTTGGGATTGGCCGCAGTAGTGGCAGATATTTTTAAAATTATTTAGGAAACAACATCATGAAAATTGCAAACATCAATAATTTATCTTTGGCTGCGATTGCGATGCAGCGGTTGGTTGCCCGACAAGACGGCCTGCCGGGTTTGGGCGTGTTGTACGGTCCGAGCGGATACGGCAAGACAACGGCGACGGTGGCGGTGGCCAATCAGACGCGCGCTTATTATGTACAGGTGAGAAGCGCGTGGAGCAAAAAAACGCTGCTGGAAAAAATCTGTTTTGAAATGGGCGTACCTGCCGCCAAAACCACCGCGGCCTGTCTGGACATTATCTGCGAACAGTTGGCCGCGAGCCAGCGGCCTTTGATTATCGACGAGGCGGATTATTTAGTTACCAAAGCAGGCATGGTGGAGCTGGTACGCGATATTTACGAGGGCAGCCAAGCCCCCGTGATGTTGGTCGGCGAAGAAATGCTGCCCACCAAGCTGAAAAAATACGAGCGTTTCCACGGCCGCGTGCTGGCTTGGGTGCCGGCGCAACCGGTGAGCTTGGATGATGCGGCGGAACTGGCGGCGGTATATGCGCCGAAAGTCTCGGTGTCGTCGGATTTGCTGAAACATTTGGTGGAAATCGCCCACGGCTCGGTGCGCCGGGTAACGGTGAACTTGGTCAATTTGGCTGCGTTTGCCGCCGAAAAAGGCATGAGCGAGTTGGGTTTGGGCGACATCGCCAAAGCGGAGCTGTATAAAGGCGAAGCACCGAAACGCGGGGTAAAAGTATGAGCGTGAAGGAACTGACCAAGCCGCGCAACCTACGACAGGATGTTTGGGATCTGTTGCGCAACAACCGCGAGCGTTTTCAGACGGTGGACGAAATTTCGGCGGCAACCGGATCTAATTATTCGGCGGTGTATGCCTATCTGCGATGCCTGTTCAACGGCGGCTATATCGGGATACAGCAAGGATTCCGTTTTTCCCGCCGTTTGGGCTACCGGCTGGAACGCGATACGGGCGCGGAAGCCCCGCGCCTCAGGGCGGACGGCAGCATGTGCAACGGTACGGTGATAGAAGCGATGTGGAGGACAATGAAAATCCTGCGGCATTTTGACATTGATACGCTGGTCTCCCATGTCAACATGACCCACCGCCTGACCCGGAATATGGCCAACCGCTACACCGCAGCGCTGGAATGCGCCGGATACCTGACCAATACCGGCAGCCCGCGGTTTAAAAAATTTACGCTGGTCAAAAACACGGGGGCGAAAGCACCGCAGATGGTAGAAGTGCACGAGCTTTACGATCCGAATTTAGACGAAATTATTTTAAGAGAAGTACCTGATTATGAATAAAGATTATATGAAAGAAGAATGGTTTGCGGTGTTGAAGGCGGAAACCGGAAAGAGCAGCCAGGCGGCGGTGGCGGAAAAACTGGGGTATAGCGGCACGTCAATAAATCTGGTGCTAAACGGCAAATACAACGGCAACCCTGCCCGAATCGCGCAAAAAGTCAAGGGTGTGTATTTTAAAGTCGGCTGCCCGCATTTGGAAACAACCATTACCTTAAACGATTGCCGGGATTATGCGCACGCCGCCGCCCCTACCCACAATCCGGCAAAAATGGCGCATTGGCGCGCCTGCCTGAATTGTTCGAAGCGTCCGGGAAATAAGTAAGCCCTTGACACGGCTATATATTTTTTAACTTGGATTTTAAATAACTTATTGATTTTAAAGGAATTAGAAAATGAGCAAGAAATTGAATTGGGAAAAAAGAACCATCCGGAACGGCCTGTTTGAATTTGAAAACCGTTTCTTTTGCCTGATTGGATATCCGGGCAATGAAGACGGGGGGATGGAAATTTTAGTTGCAAAAAATAGGAATGGCGATGTTGTTGTCAAAGGTCCAAAGAAAGGAAAAAAATGATTGAGTATGTAAAACATCTGATGGCGGGCATGGTGAGCGCTACGGTCATGCTGTTGGCCGGAGTCTTGTTGCACTCATGTACCGAAGAAGCCTGGGCAGAGACACCCGATTTGCAGCGTGCCGCGGAGATGGCGGCGCAAGCGGAAATCATGAAAATCGAAGCGGAGTACGAGAGTATGAGCACGGAAAGCAAGATGGATGGGGTGGTCTATGAGTAAAAAACAGGCCAAACGCCCGACACGCAAGGCGCGTGAGCTGGCATTGAAACAGGCGGTGGCGGACATCAAACGCCGCTACGGGGATAAGGCGATAGAGAAAGGATGGCGCAAATGAGTTTCGGCAGACGTAATCAGGATTGGCAGGCTTACGGCCAACACCGCCGCCGCGTTTGGGCACGGCAGGCGCGGAAAAAGCAGGAAACGGCGGAAGAATATCAGGCGCGGATGATGCGGGAAACGGAAGAGTTGCTGAAGAATGAGCGGAAAAAATGATGTGGATTGCAATCGGGCTGGCGGTATTAACCGGGTTGGTCTTGCTGCTGGAGTTTTTGGCGCGGATTGCGCTGCTGCGGATGATCGGCGACGGCTACGACGACAATTAAAACGGCAAACTGTTGATACGGCTATATATTTTTTGCCTTGTGAAAATTACAAGGTATTGATTTAAAAGGATTTTAAAAATGGATAAGGAAAAAGCCTTAGACAAAATCAAAAAGTGTTTGGCCTTGAGTAAATCGGCCAATGAGCATGAGGCGGCGCAGGCGTTGAAGCAGGCGCAGGCCCTGATGAAAAAATTTGAATTGACCGAGATCGAGATAGGTTTGTCGGAAATTTCAGAGGAAATGTCAGGCAGAAAAGTGGCGTTGAAACTGGCTAAATGGCAATGGGACGTTGCCAATTTGGTTGCCGATGTATTCGGCTGCGGAAGCTACAAACAGGGTAATTACATGCACTTTTACGGTTTTGGCAACCGGCCGCAAGTCGCTGCTTATGCCTTTTATGTGGTTTGGCGGCAGATTACCGCTGCACGGCGAAAATATTTGCGCGAGTGTCCGAACGTAATCCCAAGCCGCCGCGAATATCTGGCCAACCGATACTGCGACGGCTGGCTGACCGGAGCAAAGCGTGCCGTACAAATGTTTGCATTTCCCGAAGGGCAGGAGCAAATGATGGAGCGGTATGCAAAAGATGTTTTAAACATCGAAATGGTCAAGCCCAGAACCATCTCCGCGCCACCGACGCTCAGAAATATCGGCGATGATGCCGAATACAGCGGCATGCAAGACGGCAAGGAAATCGAACTGTATCACGCCATGAACGGTGGCGAAGAGCAAAAAATGATTGGAGCGCAAGCATGAACCCGAAAGACCTTATCGAATGGCTCGAAGACCGCGGCGAGCTGGTTATCAGTAAGAGCGACGGCGGTAATTTTGTGGTGGTGGCGCGGCAAAACGGCGTGATGAAAACGGCGGAAGCGGCCACTTTGGAAAGAGCGATTATGTTGTGGGAGGAAGCGTGATGAACATCGCAAAACCTGAAAAACAAGATTTGGCAGCCGCGTGGGATCTGATCCGCATGCTCGATAACGTGAGCTGCGAACTCAACCCCTTAAAACCGGCTGGCGAAGACGGCGATTACGAGTGGTTGGAAGATAAAGACAAGGCCGCCGTGCTGGATGCCGTGATTGAAGCCTACGAAAACTGCAATTTGGGATGGCTGATGACGGCGCTGGAAACCCTGCTTTCGCCAAAAAACAAGATTATCGACCAAGATTCCTACATTTTGGCATTTTCGCCTGAGTTAAAAGCCCTGATGGCAAAGGAGGCGTGATGAAACAAATCGAATTTGCCGTGACCTGCCCGGGCTTGTGCGATGAGTGCGACAGCCGTGTTTTGTTTAAGGCGGATGCCCCAGACAACTGGGACAGTATGACCGACGCAGAAAAAGGCGGATGGGCGGCAGAAACATTTTTCGGCGAACTGGATTGGCATTGGGGGGAATCATGATTTGCCGCTGCCCCAACTGCGGCGCGGTACACAGCTTGGACAGTTTAATCAGCGATGCCGAGGCGGCCGAAGTATTGAAAATGCTGCTGGAACTGGATGCCGACATCGGCAAGGCGGCGATACGGTATATCGGGTTGTTCCGCCCCGAAAAGTCTCAACTGAGCTGGGGGCGCACCGCCAAACTGCTCAAAGAGCTGCTGCCGCAGATTCAGACGGCCACCATCGAACGCGACGGCACGGCCTATGCCGCACCGATGGAGGCATGGCTCTATGCCCTGCACGAAGTCTTGGCGGCACGCGAAGCAGGCCGTCTGAAAACACCGCTGAAATCGCACGGTTATCTGTATGAAATCCTTGTAGGGTGGGCTTGCCAGCCCACCGCAACAGGGAATCAGGTAAGCAGACCGACCCGAGCCGCAACACCTGCAAAACCCAGCCAAACCCTAACCGCAGCCGCCGAGCTGCAAGGATTGAAAAGATGAAAGAACTGCCTACCCAACTGCACAACACCATGATCGACGGCCTGACCATGCTGCTGACCCTGCGCCTGACCGGGTCGCCCGCCGCCGACACCGTGGCGGCCACCGCGCAGACATGGAGCCGCGTACTGGCACACGGACGAGAGTGGGACGAGACGCGCGATTTAAAACGCTTTCAGACGGCCTTTATGGTACTGGCGGCGGAAACCAACCGCTGGCCGAGCCCGCGCGACTTTTTGGACGTGCTGCCGCCACCGCCCGAGACGATGAAGCTGACACACCGCTATAACCCGACAGCCGAAGAAAAAGCCCGAGGCCAAGCGGCTTTAAAACAGATTCAAAGCGCCGTTAAAGCCATCTTAAACGGCAAAACCAACCCAACCGAAAGGAAAACATCATGATTGAACAATACGAATACAGCCTGCTGAATGATTATTTGGAGCAGGACTGGGACGCTTTTATCAGTTTTGCCGAAACACAAGGCTTTGACGCAAGCGAAGTCTATCAATTACTTAACAAACTGGAGGACAAGGCAAATGACTAAAAACCGAATCAAACAGCCCGCCATCGCAGCGGCGCAAGACAAAGCAGAAGTCACCACGTTTATCCGAAAAATCGGCGATTTACATCGCGAAGTCAAGCGGCTGGAAACCGAAGCCGGCGACAAGAAAGCCGCCATCGAAGAAGAGTATGCCGCGCTTGCCGCACCGCTGTGTGCCGAAATCACGAGCCTGACCGAGCGTGTGGCCGCCTACTGCGAAGCACACAAAGACGAGCTGACCGACAACGGCAAAACCAAAACCGTCGACTTTACCACCGGTCTGATTAAATGGCGCATCCGCCCGCCGTCGGTCAAAGTAACCGGCGTGGCCGCCGTATTGGCGTGGCTCTCCGAAAAATCCGCCTTTGCCGAGTTTGTGCGCACGAAGAAGGAAATCGACAAAGACGCGATCCTGAACCAAAAAGAGCGTTTTGCAGACGGTCAAGTTCCGGGGATTAAGATTGTGAGCGGCGTGGAGGATTTTGTGATTGAACCGAGCGAACAGGAACTGGGTTAAATGGCAAAAATCATCATCACGATACAAGACGAGATGCCGATAAACGGCCTGCGCGGCGTAACCATCAGTTATGACGGCGACCTTGAGCCGAACGGCCAGATCACAATGGCTCAGATGACGGCCTATAACATCAAAAAGCTGATGGATGCGATTGAGTTTGAGGCAGCCAAAAAAGCGAATAAAGCAAACAAAGCAAATTGATTCATAGCGGGCAACAGCCCGCCATTTTTAAAAAGGAAAAAATCATGTGGTTTAAACAATTAACCCCCTTCCGGCTGCCGGAAATGCCCGAAGCGCGCCAACTGGACGAAGCACTCGGCACGCATTGGTTTACCGAGCCGCAGGGTTCGGACTGGTTCGGCGAAGGCTTTACCCACCCGAACGCATTTACCGACCTCGCCGTGTATGAAGCACAAAAGGCCATGCTTGTCAGTTTGAAACGCGAAGAAAAAGTACTGCCGAATGCGGTGATTAAAAATAAGCTGGACGAAAAAGTCGCCAAAATCCAAACAGCCGAAGGCCGCAATGTTGGCCGTGTAGAGAAGCAGGAACTGCGCCAAGCGATTATCGATGACCTGCTGCCCAAGGCCCTGACTAAAAGCAGCCGCACAAAAGGCCTGATGGCCGCAGGCTGGTTGTGGGTGGATACGGCCAGCCGCCGCAAGGCGGAAAACCTGCTCACCAAGCTGCGCGAAGCCCTCGGTGGCCTGCCTGCGCAAATGCCCGTAACCCGCCAATCGCCGTCATCACTGATGACCGACTGGCTGCTGCGCGGCGAAGCGCAAGGCCGTTTTGAGTTGGACAGCGATGTAACCCTTGTGGGCGGCGGCGACGTTGCCCCTAAGGTCAAAATCAGCCGTAAAGACCTGACCGACGACGATGTGGTACATCACGCCAAAAACGGCATGACGGTATCCGAGCTGGGTTTGGTGTGGCACGAACGCGTGGCCTTTATCCTGACACAGGATTTTACGATGAAGCGCATTCAGTGGCTGGATGTGGTGCAGGAGGAAGCTGAAGGCCGCAGCGATGGTGCCAAAAGTCTTACCTACGCCGCGCAGCTACTGATGTCTGCCGCGTTGAGTGAGCTGCTGGCTGAGCTGGTGGAGCTGCTGGGAGGATGGCAGGAATGATGGAGGGTTGGGACTTTTAAGGCTGGTTTAAAGGCCGTCTGAAAACAGTTTGAATACTGTTTCAGCATGTAGGTTGGGTCAAGACCCAACGAAATCTTTAAACTGAAATCCCAAATCCAAGCGGGTTGCAACCCAGCCCGCTTCAGTTTGGTTTTTTAAGTTACAATTAAGCCCTTTTCAAACAGGGTTTAAAAATGGAAAAACAACTGGCCGCCGCGTATGCGGCATACATCGACCAACACGGGCGCGAGCCTGATTATCTCAAGACCAACCAAGCCCACTACTACGCGATAGAGGCTTGCTGCCACACCGACTACGACACCGGCACGGACACGCGCTATCAAGGCGCGCTGCTGATGGTGGCCGAGATTGACGGTTGGATTTTTGAATAATCGGTGCAAAAGCTGTTGCAAATTTTATGAAAATGCCGTATTGTAAAAAAAGGTGCTGAAAACACCTTGAATACAAAGACGGACATAACGCCCCGATAGCGCGGCTTTTTTATGCCTATCATTTCAGACGGCCTGTTCAGGCCGCCCGAATCACCGCCTTATGGCCGAGTGTGCGAGGAATACAATACCCGCAAGGGAAATAACTCCGCCGTTTCTTTGTACGGTTTTCAGCACTTGGCCGCCCGTTTCGGGCAATCATCAAATATCCCTCTGAAAAAGGAACAAAGAAATGAACTCTCAATTAATCCCCACCATATCCGGCCAAATCGACGGCCAAACCCAGCCGCTTGTCGATGCGCGCCAACTGCATGAATTTTTGCGCGTCGGACGCGATTTTACAACTTGGATAAAAGGCCGCATCAGCAAATACGGCTTTGCCGAAAATGTCGATTTCTCCCGCTCCCCCGTTTTGGGGAGCGGCAAAAATCAAGGACTTAGCTTCGGCGGCGAAAACAGAACAGATTATTTTTTGACGCTCGATATGGCCAAAGAATTGTGCATGGTTGAGAAATCCGAGATTGGCCGTCAAGCCCGCCGTTACTTTATCGAAATGGAGCGGGTCGCCAAGCAGGGCGTAAACCGTGAATACGTTGCCCTGCTCGAATCGCAAAACCAAGCCCTTAAAACCGAGCTTGCCCGCGTTGCCCCGCAGTTTGTACGCATCGCCTTTTATCACAACGTCGGCTTGGATATGGCGGAGATGCGCACCCTGACCAAGCGTTCCGCCCGCACCGTGCGCCGAAACCTTGCCCGATTGGCCGCCTGCGGCCTGACCGACTACCAACCGGACCCGTACCTGTCTGCCTGCGGACGCTTGGGCAACCTGCGCCGCCGCCAAAACGCCGAGTTTCTTGCTGCGCAACAGTCTTTGAGCTTGGAGGGCTAAGCCATGAATACCGAACAACTCGAAATCAAACGCAACAGCGTTGCACACGGCTTGGCATTTTTAGGCACCGCCCTGCTGCAAATCGGCGAGATGAAGTCTTCGGAAACCGAACAACTGGGCTGCCTGCTGCTCTGCCTGTCGGAATACGCGCAGTCGCTGGAAGCGTGATTATTCGCAGATGATTTAAAGGCCGTCTGAAACAGTATCGACGCTGTTTCAGACGGCCTTTAAATGACAGATGTGAAATTTTTACAATAACTAAATATGCAGGTTTTTTTCTTCAAATTTTAAAATATACACAAGATATTGTGTTTTTGGCATCTGCTACCGATTGGGTGTTACGGCCAATATTCGCCATGTTTTTCAGATTGTATTAGAATTGTGACGTGATTAACATCGTTATTAACAATTAACAGGCAATAGAGGGAAGCATGATGAATATTACCAGACCGGAAAAAGCGCTGCTGGCCGGATTCGTTTCGTCTTTCGGCCTGATTGCGGCATCTGCCGACATTCCGGTGAAAACCAAACACAGGAATGACCGCCAAGCGCTGGCAGGCGATTGGCAGAATATAGGCAGCGATTTCAGAAAAGCAGTCAAAAAGACAAGCACGGCACGATGAACAACGAAAACGAATTAAAAAACCGCTCGGCAGATACGGGCGGTTTGGCTTTTCCGGAAGAAGAGCAGGAGCTTTTAGAAAAAATAGAAGACCGCCCGCGCCTGATTCAGCAGATTATTGCCCGCCACCATATGGGGCCGCTGCCCGACCCCGACGATATGGCAAGATACGGCAGCATCATCCCTAACGGTGCCGAGCGGATTATGCAGATGGCGGAAAAAGAACAGTCTGCACGCTTGCAAATGGAGGAAAAAGAGCAGCAAGAGCGGTTTTCTTATCTGAAACAGGAGCAAGCCATTAAAAAACGCGGGCAATGGTTCGCCTGTTTTTCGGTTATTGTTTTTGCCGCCATTTCCGTTTATTTGATTTACAGCGGATCGCCCACAGCGGGCGCGTTGTTGATGGGAGCATCGCTGGCCACGGTGGTTTTGGCATTTATCGCCGGGCGAAGCCAGAGCAAAGAATAAGACAGGAATGTTTAAAGGCCGTCTGAAAACAGTATCAACGCTGTTTCAGACGGCCTTTTTGTATGCCTGCCTTTTGCAAAAAAACATCGACTTAAATCAATATATGGTAGATTTTATGCATAAAATACATTAAAATACACAACATATTGTATTTATGGATTTATCATGAACAGCACGCAGAATCTGCGCCGCAGCCTGATTGCCAAAATCAAAATCGCACAAAAGGAGCTGGGTTTGGATGACCCGACCTACCGCGCGGTGTTGGTACGGGTAACGGGCAAAACGTCTTGCACGGAGTGCAGTATCCCCGAACTGGAGCGCGTGGCAGAGGATATGCGCCGGCACGGGTTTAAGCCCAAAAACGGCGCAGGCCGCCGTCCGAACCGCCGTGATTCTGCCGATCCGATGATGCGCAAGATTGAAGCGTTGCTGCTGGACAACGGCTGGCCGTGGAATTATGCGCACGGCACAGCGAAAAAGATGTTTAAGGTTGACCGTGTGGAATGGCTTTCAGACGGCAATATGCACAAACTGGTGGCGGCGTTGCAGATTGTGGCCAACCGTAAAGCAAAAAAGGAGCAATCATGAATTGGGAAATGACCGAGAAAGATTTTGACGAAATCCGCCACCTGCTGCCGGAAAGCGTGGTGTCGCTGATTACGGTGGCAGGGGTAAAGGCGGCTTTGCATTTGGTGCGTAATTTCGGCGGCACCAATTTCCCGGTGTCGAACCGCAAGCGAAACAGCAAGGCCAGTCAGGCGTTGCATGCGGCTTTGGCGGATGAGGTGGGCGAAGAAATTGCGTGCAAAATCGAGACCGCTTATGGCGATGCGCCATATTTTCATATTCCGCGCTGCTGGGGGGCGATGATCGAGCTGCGCAACCGCTTTATGCGCCGCCAATATGACGAGATGACGGGCGGTAAAAACGGCGTGTCCGATACCGTGGCCGTGCGTGATTTGGCCTTGGCGCACCATCTGGCCATCCGCCAAGTGCGCTATATCTTGAAAGACACCGACCGGATTGCCGAAACCGCCCGCGCCAAAACTGCCCAAGGCCAATTATTCGGATTTTCTCCGCCTAGATGTGTTGCATGACCTGCCATCATTTACCCCGCTTTTGCGGGGCTTTTTTTATTTTGGCCGTGCCCGTGGGGCGGCTGGTGCAGCTTTGCGGGACACGGCCATGCGGTCTGAACGGCACAATCAAAGCCTACTGAAAAACTTTGTTTTGATTTTAAAGGGGCTTTATGAGCAAGATTATTTGTCTGACCGCAGGGCACAGCAACCGCGACCCGGGCGCGGTCAACGGCAGCGACCGTGAGGCGGATTTGGCGCAGGATATGCGCAATATTGTGGCGCATATTTTACGCGGCGAGTACGGCCTGACCGTGCGTACCGACGGCGAGGGCAAAGGCAATCTGCCGTTGGCCAAAGCCTTGACGTTGATTAAAGGCGCGGCGGTGGCGGTGGAGTTTCACACCAACGCGGCTGCCGCGAAATCGGCGACGGGTATTGAAGCCTTGACCACGCCTAAAAACAAGCGCGTTGCGCAGGCATTGTGTCAGGCGGTTGCCAATGTAACCGGCTGGAAGTTGCGCGGCGATCAGGGATTTAAACCCGATAACGCGGGGCAGCACAGCCGTTTGGCGTATGCACAACACGGCGGAATTGTGTTTGAGCCGTTTTTTATCTCAAACGACGCGGATTTGGCCTTGTTTAAGGCTAAAAAATGGGTGATTTGCCGTGCGATTGCGACGGCGATTGCGATGGAAGTGGGAGCGGCACGCGTATGAAAAGAGGATTGATTGCTTTGGCATTGGGTGCGTTGGCCGATATGGGGCGTTTAAGTGCGCCGCCAATGCCGGAATTTAAGTTTGCCCCTGCTCCGGTGTATCAGGTGCGGCAACATCCGAGCCTGCGCCGCGGCAAATCAGGCGTGGCCGCCGCCAAACGCGCGGCGCGTAAACGTAAAAACAAGGGTTAAAAAATGGATGTGCAAACGATATTGATTTGTGTGCTGTCATCTCTCGTGACGGGTTATTTTTTTGCTGCTGTCGTATTTGCGGTGTTGTGTAAAAACATCTTGAAAAGAATTGACCGCACCGGTCATTTTGAAATCGGCAATCGTCTGTTTGAGGTGCGCGAAGTGTTTAAAACCCGTTATCCCTTATAAGGCCGTCTGAAATGGGACTGTTAGACATCATCAAAAACCCCGCAACAGGCAAAGTATCACATTCCAAATTGTGGGCAAACGTAGCCTGCGCCGCCGCAACTTATAAATTTGTCGCCGCACCGGATGCGCCGTCTGAAATCTGGGCGGTGTATTTGGGCGTGGTCGGCGGCTATGCCGTCGCCCGCTCGTATGTGAGCGTGAAACGGCAGGAGGCTGAAAATGCTGCAAGCGAAGCTGATTAAGTACGGTTTGCCCGCGCTGGCGGCGGTATTGCTGCTGTGTGCCGTGTGGGTGGGCGGTTTTCAGACGGCCTTTAAGCGTCAGCAAGTAGTGATTGGGCAAATCAAGGCTGAAGCCGCTGAAAGCCGCTTGCAAGCCGAGCAGATTTACTCGGCGGAGCTGGAAAAAGCCCTGACCGAACAGAAAAAATGGCAAGACTTTGCCCAATCTGAAAGCGCGAAACTGGCGCAAGCCAACCGCGAACTCGACCGTCGCGCGGCTGCGTTGGAGAAGGAAATTAAAAATGTCATCGAAAAAGACAAAAGCGCAAACGGCGGCCGCTGTATTGACGGCCTTGGTGCTGACGGCCTGCGGCTCTACCTCCAAGCCCTCGGCTACGCCGATTAAAACCATCGGAAAGCCGGTGATGCCGCCCGTGCCTGCCGCGCTGCTGGACACGCCGTTACGCCCCGAGCCGCCCGAATCGGGCAAGCCGGAAGACCTTTTGCATCACGCCGTCCGATTTGGCAGTTATGTGCAAAAGCTGGAAGCGCAAAACCAAGGCTGGCGCGATTGGGCTAGTGGCTTTTAGAACACGTCTTCGTGCAATTAAAAAGCCCGCTGTTGGCGGGCTGTCCGTGGAGAAAAGTTTAAATCAAGGTCAAATCTTTTACAGATGTAAAGGAATTGGTACCTTTCACTAAATTAATAGCGTTTTGGCAGTTTTGCTTGCTGGTGTAGCCTTCGCCTTGTGCAATGATTTCATGGTTAGCTGTTCTTAAACGCCAGCGGAATTGGCCTGCCACATCTTTGTAAATTTCAAAATACATAGGATTTCCTTATGAAAGAGTATACGTTTTCTTACCGTTTTGACGGCAAGTCCTGGTCACTCAGCATTTGGGCAGACAGCGTGGAAGAAGCAAAAGCCAAATTCCGTGCCGCCTGTGACAATGCAAAATATGACGGTGAAGTTTTAGCAAAAATTCACACGCCTGTAAATGTAACCTTAGTAAGAAAAGTGCTGAAATGGTTTAAAAATTTGACGGGCAGCAAAAAATGACCACCTACCGCGAATTGGTACAGCGCGTCTTGGCCTGCCGCCATGCCGATACCGAGCTGGGTTTAGGCCGTGCGCGCGAGCAGGAAGGCTTTATCCTCAACGTATCACGGCTGCTGGACAAAGGTGGTTGGACATACCGCGTGCGCATGGATTCGGCGTTTAACGTGACTTTTGCGGTTGAGTGGGACGGCGGCGGCTTTGAAACGCAAATCCGTGCGTTGTGGCAGACGGTGGCGGCAATCTACCCCGTCCACCGCTACGGCGATGTGATTGAAGTGGACAGCGTGCGACCCGACGGGTACGGCTGCCGCATTGTTTTTGGGGATGTGCCGCAATGATGGATTGGGAATTTGCCTTTAAGACACTTTGGGGTATCGGCACGGCGGCGTTTTGGCTGTGGGTCAATACGCTGTCAGGCCGTCTGAAAGAAGCCGAAAAAGAGCGCGCCGCCTTGCAGCGTGAAATCCACGATGTGAAGCTGGCCTACTCGACCAAGCAGGAGGCGGCGGCCAATCAGCAAAACGTGATGGCCGGCCTAAACCGGCTGGAAGCAAAAATTGACAAGTTAGATGAAAAAATCGACCGCAAGGCCGACAAATAGAGAACACACTATGGAAAACCGAGACCCGATTTTAGCAGCCTTGGCGCGCATCGAAGCCAAGACCGACGAAACCCTGCAGAACCAAAAGGTAATGAAAGCCGAAATTGCTGAAATCCACAAGGACACCAAACGCACGGCAGCGGTGGTCGGCGGCGTATCCGGCGCGGTCGGCGGCGGCATTGTGTCGGTGGGCTGGCAGCTGATTAAAGCCAAGATGGGATTTTAATCATGGCGCATCCGCAGGAAAAACGCGAACGTCTGCGCCAGCTTTATGTGTCGGGTGCGCAGACGCTGGAAACGGCGGCGATGATGTGCGAAATCCCGCAAGCCACCGCCCGCGCGTGGAAGCGTGCCGACAAGGAAAAAGGCGACGACTGGGACAAAATGCGCGCCGCCTACACGCTGGCAGGCGGCGGCATCGAAGATTTGAGCCGCGCGATGCTGGCGGGCTTTATGGTGCAGTACAACAGCACGATGACGATGTTGCAGGATACGTCGGTGGAAGATTTAACGCCGTCTGAACGCGCCAAAATGCTGGCCAGCTTGGCCGATGCGTTTACCAAGACCGTGGCCGCCAATGCGCGCGTGATGCCGGAAACATCGAAGCTGGCAACGGCGTTGGAACTGATTGAATTTCTGATGGCCTTTGTGCAGGAGAAGCATACTAAGCATTTGGGCGCGTTTGTCGAGGTATTGGAGCCGTTCGGGGCGGAAGTTGAAAAGAAATTCGGAAAGGCCGTCTGAAAAATGAATCCGATTGACTGGTGCAAAAGCCAAATCGAAAAAAACCAATCCGCAGCAGATTACCGCGCATGGCAGGATTATCAGGTTCTGCTGAAACTTTGGGAAACCCGTGTATGAAAAATAAAGAGTTTCTGAAAAATCTTGCGGCGATGGCCAACCAGTACCGCCGCGTGATTGAAGCGGAGGTGGAAGGCTTCACCACGTCGCCCAAGGCATCCGCCGAGCGTCGGGCGAAGGTGTTCGACCCTGTCGGCGGTTACGAATATTTCGTCAATACCTACTTTCCGCACTATGTCCGCTCAAAAACCAAGTCGGAATTTCATGAGTACATGTTCGGTTTGCTGCCGGCCATACTGCAAAACCCTGAGGCCTGCGCCGAAGCGGCGGGCGCGGCGCGCGGTGAGGCGAAATCCACGCTGGTGACACAGTTGTTTACGCTGTATTGCATTGTAACGGAACAAAAGCATTACGTCGTTATTGTGATGGACAGTATCGACCAGGCATACCCGATGTTAGAAGCGATTAAAGCGGAGCTGGAATTTAACCCGCGCTTAAAAACCGATTTCCCCGATGCCTGCGGTCAGGGGCGCGTGTGGCAGGCGGGTACGGCGGTCACGGCCAACGATGTCAAAATCCAAGTGGCGGGCTCCGGAAAAAAATTACGCGGCCTGCGCCACGGCCCTTACCGACCCGATTTGTGCGTACTCGACGACATTGAGAACGACGAGCAGGTGCGCAACCCCGACCAGCGCGACAAGCTGATGGATTGGGTCAATAAAACCATTCTGCCCTTGGGCGCGGCGGGGTCTAAGTACGATGTGATTTATATCGGAACGGTGCTGCATTACGACAGCGTGCTGAACCGTACGTTTAACAATCCGATGTGGCACTCGCGCAAGTTTAAAGCGCTGAAACGCTGGCCTGACCGCATGGATTTGTGGGACGAATGGGAAAGTATTTTGCGCAACAACGGCAATGCCGGCGCAGCGATGGCCGATGCGTTTTATCAGGCAAACAAAACCGGAATGGACAAAGGCGCGGAAGTGTCGTGGCAGCAGCGGCCTGTATTGGAGCTGATGAAAATCCGCGCCCGCGTCGGCCATGCGGCTTTTGACTCCGAATATCAAAACGACCCTGTATCAGGCGATGACGCGCCGTTTGCGAAAGTGTTGGACGGCTGTATCTACACCGATTCCGATCTGCCGCGCGATGTGGTGATGTACGGCGCGCTTGACCCGTCTCTGGGCAAGGCCGGAGCAGGACGCGACCCGAGCGCGATTTTGGTGGGTGCCTACCAAAAATCTACCGGCATCCTGTATGTCGTGGACGCGCAAATCAAGCGGCGCGTACCGGATTTGATTATCGAAGACGTGATTGCGCTGCAAGCCAAGCGTAAGTGCCAAGTCTGGGCGGTGGAGACGGTGCAGTTTCAGGAGTTTTTAAAAACGGAACTGGTCAAGCGCAGCGCGGCGCGGGGCAATCCGGTGCCGGCGCGCGCGGTCAAGCCGTCCACCGACAAGATGTTGCGTATTGAGAGTTTGCAGCCGCACATTGCCAACGGCCTGATTAAGTTTAAGCAGGAGCATACCGAGCTGCTTAACCAGCTGCGCCACTTCCCAAAAGCTGACCACGACGACGGCCCCGATGCGCTGCATATGCTTTGGATGGCGGCGACCACGGGCGCGTCATCGGCTCAGGCGCGGGCAATCAATATCCCGCTGCCGGATTTGACGATGTAAACAAGGCCGTCTGAATTTCAGACGGCCTTTAGACAAGGATTAAAAAATGTTCGGGCTGATTAAATCCAAACAAAAAACCGCCATCAAAAATTTAGTCAACGCCACCGAAGAGGCCTTAAACAGCCTCTACGGCAGCATGGAGGGAGACGACACCCTGCTGGAGCGTTTGGGGGTTGACCGCCAATATGCGTTTGACGCAATCATGGCTGACGATGAAGTAGCCGCCTGCCTTGAAGACCTTCGCGCGGCCATGCTGTCTAAGCCGTTCCGTGTCTATGGCGAGAATCTGGACGAAGAAACCTCTGACCGCCTGTGGAAAACCCTGCGCCGTCAACTGCCCAATCTTGTAGAGATTGTATTGGCGGCGCGTTTGGGCGGCTACGGTGTGGCGCGCTATGTGTATGCGCCCGAGCCGGACGGTTTTATCGGTATCCGGCAGGTATCGAACAAGGCGGGCGAGCTTTACCGTTTCCGTCCGTGGCGCGACGGCTCGCTGGTTTATCGCGGTGTCGGCGGCGAAGAGCCGTGCGACACCAATATCCAGTATCTGTTTTTGGCGCACCGGCCGACCAGTACCAACCCTGCCGGCGAGATGGCCGCCGCGCGCCTGTATGCGCCGGTTGCCCTGCGCAAAAAAGGCTTTGTTTATGCCGCGCAATTCATCACGCGCTATGCCCAGCCTTACCTTGTCGCCCAAATCCAAGCCAACGACGAAACGGAGCACAACGGCTTTTTAGGCCGTCTGTATCAGATGATTAACGGCGGCGCGATGACCATCAACCGTGAGGATACTATCCAAATGCTGCAAAACAGCGCGGACGGCCAGGCGTTTAAACGGCTGGAAAGTCTCGCCAACGCACGCATCCAAAAAACCTTGCTCGGCAAGGTCAAAACATCGGATTTGGAGACATCCAGCCGCGCGGCGCAGGAAACCGAAGAAGCCGCACGCGTTGAGCGTATCGGCGCATACATGATGATGTTGAGCCAAGCGTGCCAGCATTTTATCGACGCGCTGGTTATGGTCAACAACGTTTGGGGCGTGGGTATCAATGCGCCTAAGGGGGTATGGTTTGAATTTGAGGAGGAAGTTAAAGTCGATGTGCAGCGCGCCGAGCGTGACAAAAAATACTTGGAAAGCGGCAGCCTGCGCCTGACACGCGACTACTACCGCGATGTCTTGGGCTTTGACGAGGCACATTTTGAAATTGCCGAACCGGTGGCGGCGACGGTGCAGGCGGCTCAATTGGCCATGCGCCTTTCAGACGGCCTGAACAATGCCAATCAGCCGCTGACTGTGGAACAAACCGTCATGCAGCCCAAAATCCAAGCGGTTTTGTCTGCGCTGGAAGAGTGCAGCGGTTACGCCGAATTTGAAGCCCGCCTGCCGGAACTGGATTTGAGCCAAACCGACAATATCCTGATTCAGCGTTTGGTTTCAGACGGCCTGAAAGCATGGTCGGAAGGGGCGACGGATGAGTGATGTCGGGTACAAACCGTCGGGCTTGGTCGACAAAGCCGCGCTGGAGCATTTCAAATCCAAGCGGATTCTGCCCGGTTTCAGCCATTACGACGTATGGCTGTATCAGCACAGCTTGGCGTTTACCGTGGCTAAGATGATGGACGCCGATATGCTGGCCGAGGTCAAACAGGCGATTGAGCAGGCGCAGCAGAACGGCACGGGTTTTGCCGATTTCAAAAAACGGCTGAAGCCGTATTTGATGGCTAAAGGCTGGTGGGGCGAGCAAATCATGACCGACCCGCTGGACGGCGTGCAAAAGCTGGTACAGCTCGGCAGCACCCGCCGCCTGAAAACCATCTTCAGCACCAATATGCAGACCGCCTTTGCCGCCGGGCAATGGCAGCGCATACAGGCCAACAAAGACGCGCTGCCCTACCTGCGCTACAACGCGTCTGCCGCCGGTACGCCGCGCGACAGCCACAAACGCTACTACGGCATGATTCTGCCTGTTGACCATGAGATTTGGCAGGTGGTGTTTCCGCCCAACGGTTACGGCTGCAAGTGTTCGGTTTCCGCGTTGACCCGCCGCCAAGCCGAACGCGAGGGCATCAGTGACGGGCCGGATGTAGAGATGGTGGAATTTACCAATCCGCGCACGGGGCAGACGGTGCAGATTCCGAGCGACATCACGCCGAGCTTTGCGCACAATCACGGCGACAGGCTGGGCGCGATGACCGCGCTGTTTGCCGACAAGCACGGCGAGACCGCTTTAAATGCCATGATTGCCACGCGCGAGGCATGGCTCGACAAACGCTATACTATGCCGTCTGAAGCGGTGACCGTATTGGCCTTGCCGGAAAAAGTGCCCTCCAAAGAAGTAAAACGTCTGACTCAGAACAATGCCGCCAATAACGTTGCCACGCACGAAGCCGAAGCTGCCGCCGCTTGGCAGTTGGTAACGGGCGACAGGTTGGAAGTGTTCGATTTGGCGGTTGGAAAAGGCGAAGGACAGGCGGATTACCTGATTGTTTCAGACGGCCTGCCGCGTGAGAAATGGCTGCGCTTGGATTTTATGTATACATGGCATGCCGCCGAATTCGAGCGGATTGCCAAGTTGAATCAGTTTCTGACTGCTACGCCGCAGCAATGGGCAAACCAAACCGCCAAAATCGGGCAGCACTTGGAAAAAGCCGACATCGTGCCCTTGGATTTCCGCCGTCTGAATGCGCAAAACCGCCATAAAATCCTGCAATTCGTGTTATCATTGCCGAAAGAACAACGGGATAAAATCCGCATTTTGGTACAGGAGCGAAAATGAGTACGTCTGAATTTTGGATAGACAGGGAAAACGGCCGGACAAACGAAGTGGTCATGACCAAGCGCGCCTGCGCCGACCTGTTTGCCTATATGGTGCCGCGTATGTATGGTATCGCCCCCGAATATGCAGAAGAGTTCGAATATGGCAATTGGGAAGTATTCTCTATCGGCGGTGCGCCCGAAAAATATTACCGCGCCATCTGCGGTTTGGTGTTGGGCGGCGCGGACGAATTGCCGTCGGTAGCCCCGTATAAAGCCGATTTGAAAGCCGTCCTCGAAGCCGACCCGCGCTTTAAAGCCGCTTAAAACCCGCCCGCCGCAAGGCGGGTTTTTGCCAACCCGAACCGAAAGGCCGCCGAAATGAAACGCGGCTGGGATTTGATCCGCGAAATCTTAACCGCCCTGGAAGAGGCGGACGGCACCGACGTACGCCTGATGGCTAAAGACTTCCCCGATTGGCCGTCTGAAAGCGTGTCGTATCATTTGTGGCTGCTGATACAGAGCGGCCTGATTGTCGGGCGCTGCAACCACGATATGCCGCGCAAAGGATTTCAGTGTTACGGGGTATGTATGACGTGGACGGGGCAGGAATTTTTGGCGGCTGTGCGCAGCGACACGGCTTGGAAGAAGATTAAGACGCTGCTGAAAAACAAGGCGGTGGATTTGTCTTACGAATCCATCAAGTCGGCCGCATTGGAAGCACTGAAGAGCAGTTTCTGAGTATTCCGCCCGAATTTGCGTTTTCAGCGCATTTGACCGCCCGGCACAGGCAAACCCCTGTGCGGCGTTTTGAAATCAATCTGACGCAAATCTAAAGGCACTCTAAATGCGGTTTGCAAACCGTTTCCCCTGCCGTTTTTTTCAATCCGCCAAAAAATGCGTTTTCAGCGCGTTTTATCCCTTAGGGCAGGTAAAGGTATCAACCGCGTTGCAAACGCAATCTGGCGGGGGCTTAAAAGGCCTCTGAAAACGATTTTTACGACCCGTTCCAAAAATATTCTGCCGGTGCCGTCTGAAACGGTTTCAGACGGCCTGCCTTTGCCCTCAAAAATATTCCGTCATCCGGCCGCCAAGTGCAGCCGTGCCGCCCTTTATCCCCCGTCTGCCGCCTTATCATGCGGCTATGAATACCAAAACCCCACTCAAAATCAAATTATCCGCCGCCGGGCCGGTCAGCCTGCTGACTGCTGCCGATGCGCCGCGCTCGTTTAAGGGTACGGCCAATTCGGGCAAGCCGTTCGGCTACGGCGGTTATCAGACCGTGATTGACTTTGACGGCCTGAAACACAAACCCAAAATGCCGGTGCTGTTGGAACACAGCCCCGTCAAGATGGCGGGTGTGTGCAGCCTGTCGGTCACTTCGGACGGCCTGATTGCCGAAGGAACATTGCTTGACAACGAACACGGCAACGAAATCGCGGCAGCCGCCGACCAAGGTTTCCCTTGGGAGATGTCGGTTTATGTTCAGGCTGCCGCTTATGAAGAGTTGGCGGCGGGTGCGGCGGAAACGGTCAACGGCCATGAAGTTACCGGCCCCGTTGTGATTATGCGCCAATGTACCATCCGCGAAGTGTCGTTTACCGCCATAGGTGTCGACGGCAATACCGAAGCCGTGGTATTGAGCGACGGCGCACCCTTCAAACCTTTTGAAAAACTGGAGCTATCCATGACCAAAGAAGAACAGGCCGCTTTTGACGCACTCAAAGCCGAAGTGGCTGCCCTGAAAGAAGAGAAGGCGGCGGCTCAGGCCGAAGCCGAAAAAGCCAAGGCGGAAAAGAAAAAAGCCGATGTGGCCGCCAAATTGTCGGCAGCCGGTTTCAAACAGACCGCCGACGGCTGGGACGGCCTGTCGCAAGCGACCGTCAATCTGCTGTTGTCGGCAGAACCCGAAGCCGCCGCCACCATCATTGCCGATTTGAAGCCGACTGCGCAGGCAGCGGCCATTCCGCCTGCCCTGTTGTCGGACAGTCCGGCAGCCCCGGCAGCGGAAGAAGGCGTGAAATTGTCCGCCGCCACAGCAACCAGTACGTTTAATAAGGGTTTGAACTATGTCTGAATACAAAAACAAAACCGTATCGCATGAGTTGGGCAATACCGTCAGCGACTACATCAAATATGAGGCCACCTATCAGACGCGTGTCGCCGTGGCCGCCGCCCCGGGTACCAAGGCCGGTACGTTTGTCGATTTTCCGTTGCGCGGCAAAAAATTGATTGCCCTGACCGACGAATCCGACGGCAAAGTCTTGGTACAGCCGCACAACTGCGTGATTGACCTGTCTCTGCTGACCGCGGCCGCCGTCAACGCCGCCACGGCCGAATCCGGTCTCGACGGCCTGAAAAAAGAAGGCGACCCTTACGGCATCGTCTACACCGGCACGCCGAAAGACTAAATGTTTGCAGGCTGTTTCAGACGGCCTGCCCCCGATTTTTTGATTTTTTAAAGAGGTTTTAGCAATGCCATTATCCAATGACAGCAAATTCGGCGTCAAAGCCCTGACGATGGCCGTCAACAAAGTGCCGGCCACGCCCACCCAAATCCGAGAGCTGGGTATTTTCGAACCGCAATACCTGACGACCACATCGGTAGACGTGGAATACCAGGAAGGCCGCCTGAATCTGGTACAGAGCCGCGAGCGCGGTATGGGCGGTCAGCCGGTGCCGAAGAAAAGCCGCAATATCCGCACCTTTAAAATCCCGCACCTGCCGCAAGACGATGTGGTGCGCGCCGACGAAGTGCAAAACCTGCGCGCATTCGGCACGGAACAGGCCGCCACCGTGGAAAGTGTGGTCAACGACAAGCTGGCCGACGGCAAACTGAATTTGGAATACACCCGCGAGCATTTGATGCTGGGTGCGTTGCAGGGCAAGATTTTGGATGCCGACGGCACCGTGCTTTATGACCTGTACAAAGAATTCGGCATTACCCGCAATTCGGCCAACTGGAAACTCGGCACCAAAACCACCGAAGTCGGCGCGGAAGTCGACAAAGTCATTACCGCCCAACGCGCCAAGCAAAAAGGCGCGATGGTTACCGGCTGGGTGGCTCTGTGCGGCGCGGACTTCTTAACCGCGCTGAAATACCACGACAAAATCAAACCGCTGTACGAGCGTTATCAAGACGGCGCGGCCTACCGCGAAGGCAGCCTGAACCCGATTGCGTTTGAGCATAACGGCATCAAGTTTATCCAGTATGTCGGCGATTTCGGCGAAAACGGTGCGAAAATCGACGCAGACAAGGCGATTTTGCTGCCGGTAGGCCGCAAACTCTACACCGAGGTATTCGCCCCTGCGGACATGAATGCCGCCGTCAACACCCGCGCGCTGCCGTATTACGCCAGCCGCGAGAAGCTGCAGCACGACAAAGGCTGGAGCCTGCACATGCAGTCCAACCCGCTGCCGGTTGCCCTGCGTCCCGAATTGGTTATGACCTTGTCTGCCGGTTAAGGCCGTCTGAAATGGCTCTGATTACCGCAGAAGACATGGTTGCGCGTTTCGGCGAGAAAGAACTCGCCGAGCGCACCGACCATGACAGCTACGAAGTCATCAACGAAGACGTGCTGGCCAAGGCCATGACCGACGCGGAAGACGAAGCCGGTGCGTATCTGCGCGCCGCCAAACTCTCCTACGACGCGGACGGCAATCCGCCGCCGAGGGTGCTGGTGATTAAGGTGTGCGACATCGCGCGCTACTACCTGTATCAGGACGCGGTGACGCAGATTGTCGAAGACCGCTACAAGTCGGCAGTCTCATGGCTCAAGTCGGTAGTGTCCAATCCGGGCTTGCTCGATCCGACCCGTTACGATACGGCGGACAAGCCGTCCGTGTGCGCAGTGATGCCCAACTGCCCGCCTGATTTGAAAGACTGGATGTAGCCATGCAGATTGTCATCCATCATAACCTTGACGAGATTTCAGGCCGTCTGAACCGGTTGGCCGGTACGCTAGGCGGCGGTTTGACCAAACCCATGCGCGCCATCGGCGGCGTGGTGGAATCATCGGCCCGCCGCCGCATTGCCGAAACCAAAACCGCCCCGGGCGGTAAAAGATGGGCGGATTTGGCCCCGCAGACCGTCGAAGCCAAAAAAGGCAAAGGCGGTATCTTGGTGGAGCACGGCAACCTGCTCGGCAGCATTACCCATCAGGCCGCCAAAGACAGCGTCATCGTCGGCTCGGTCATGGGTTATGCGGTCCATTTGCAGCAAGGCACGCGCCATATGCCCGCGCGCCCGTTTTTGGGCTTGTCGGGGCAGGATTATCAGGACATCGACGATTTGCTGGCCGACTGGCTGGAGGGATTGATACATGCTTAAGCAACACGGCAACCTGCTGGCCGTCTATCCGCTCATACTCGAGCGCATGGCGACGGTCGACGGCGTGAAAGCGGTAAAAGAAATCGGCGACTTGGCTGAAATGCTGGCCGCCGCCAAAGAGAAACGGCGCGTATCGCCGTTGGACGGTGCGGTGTATGTGGTGTACGGCGGCGAGACCGTGGCCGATACCGCCAACCGCAGCGGCCAAACCAAGCATACGCTGCATTTTACCTTTGTCTTGGCCAAAACCTACACCGCAGGCGGCAAATCGCCGCTTTATGAAGCCGGAGCGGTGTTGACCGCGATTCAGACGGCCTTTGCCGGATGGGACGCGGGGCGGGAGTACGCCGCTTCCGAATTCCGCCGCGAACCGTCGCCCGCCATCGAATACAACGACGGCTATGCCTTTTTTCCCATTTCGTTTGCCGCCGACGTGGTGGTCAAACCCAACTAAAGGAGTGATTTATGTCACGCAACCATGACGACGGCCTGTTGTTCGCAGGCACCGTATACGCCCGCAACCGCCGGATCGAAGGCAGCGGCTTTTACGATATCGGCAACACCACCGGCCTGTCGATTAAAAGCGATGCCGAAAAAATCCAGCGCACCAGCAAACGCAAAGACAGCTACGGCCAGCCGTTAGACAGTCTGGCCAACAAGAAGCCGTCCGAATTGAGCTACACGCTTGACACCTTTGACCGCACCAACTTGGCAATGGCCTTGATGGGTGAGGCGGCGGTGATTGAGGCCAAAGCCGTTAAAGTGACCGACGAAGCGGTTACCGTCGGCAACAAGGGGCAATGGTACAAAATCAGTATCGACAACATTGACGGCAAAGTGACCGTTAAAAATGCCGCCGACCAAGCGGTCAAACCCGAGTATATCGAGGTCAACGCCACCTTGGGCATGATTCTGATTAAAGAAGAATGCGACAACGTGAACAACGGCGAAACCGTCAAAGTCACCGCGTCCACCGGCGCGAAAGGCGGCTTTATGATTGAAGCCGACACCGTGGGCGACTACGACTTGGAAATCATGCTCGACGGCGTGAACCGCGTCAGCGGCGAAAACGTCAAGCTGCACATCCCGTCCGCCGTGGTGTCGTCCGACAGCGAGCTGGATTGGTTCGCCGACGACTTTAACGAGGCGAGCTTTACCGGCAACCCCGTGCTGGTCGACGGCAACAAGTCGGGCTATACCGTTAAAGTGTTCAGCGTCTAAAGGCATACAACAAGGCCGTCTGAAAACCAGTTATTAAGGATTACTTAAATACTGATTTCAGACGGCCTTTTTGTATGGTTCAGACGGGGTTTAAAGACCCGGTAAATGGTGTTTGGCCAAAGCGGCAGCTGCCGCAATGGAAGCAAGCAAAAGAGCTACAGCTGCCACCGACACCAAGGCAAGCAGCACGCGCGACCCCTTAACCGCGCCCAAATGCTGTTTGTCAAAAGCAGCGGCCGGCGGATAAGTATGTTTGACAGGTTTGGCAAGCCAGTAAAAAAAGCCGCACAAAACAAAAAAGCCGATGATTTGCATGATGTCCCCTTTATTATTTTCACTAAGGTAGCAAAAAAATGACAAATATTCAAGCAGGTATTGAGATTAAGGCAGGTGTTTCTGGTGTCGAAGACATCAAACACCTGTCACAGACCATCAAAGAGGCAGGTGTCGATACCGGCGGTTTGACTGCCCATACCGAAGAGCTGGCACAGTCTTTCAGCCGTATGGCCGAACAGCAGGCATTAATCAATCAGTATAAACAGTTAAGCCAAGAAGTCGGCTATACCGGAACCGCGCTCAAGCAGGCTAAATCCGCATTGGCGGAAATGTCTACGCAAATGCAAAACGGTGCAACCAAGGAGCAAAAAGCCCGGTATAACGCACTGGCGCAAGAAGTGAAAAATCTGGAAGCGCAGCAAGGCCGTCTGAAAAGCCGTTTGGCCGATACCGGAAACGAGATGGCCAAAGCGGGCATCAATGCCAAAGATTTGGCCGCTGCCGAACAAAAACTGGCGGCGGAATCTGCCGCTGCCGCCGTCAAAATGGACAAACTCAATGCCGAAACCAAAGAGTTGAAAGCCTTGGCCGATGCGCGCGTACAGCTCGGTATCGATACCGACGACAAGGCGCGGCAGGAAATCCAAAAAACCAAAGATGCCTACGAGCTTTTGAAAAACAGCGGCACGCTCTCGCATGAAGAGTTAAGCCGGGCCGCCGAATTGCAGCGCGATAAAATCTACCGCTTGGAATCAGGGCTGAAAGAGCTGCGCCCGAGTTTGGCCGATGTTGCCAATGAAGTTTCCGGTATCGTAACCCGTGCGGGCGGGCTGGCCTATGTGTCCAAAGAAGCGATGGCGTTTGAAAGCGCAATGGCCGGCGTCAAAAAAGTGGTGGACGGCACACCCGAACAGATGGGCGAATTGGAAGGCAAGCTCAAAGACCTGTCCGTGCAGTTGGGCATTATGCCTGCGGAGATGGCCAACATTGCCGCCGCGGGCGGACAGCTCGGCATCGAAATGCAGAAACTGCCGCAGTTTGCCGAAATCGCGTCCCAAATGTCCACCGCTTTCGGCATGACGGCTGATGAGGCGGGCAACGCCGCGGCCACCATTTCCAACGTGTTCCAAATGCCGATTGAACGCGTGCAGGAATTGGGCGATGCCATCAACGTTTTGGGTAATAACACCGCTGCAAGGGAAAAAGACATTGTGGCGGCAATGGCGCGCATCGGCGGTACGGCCAATCAGTTCGGCTTGGCGGCGGAGGAAGCCGCAGCGCTTGCCGATGCCTTTATTGCTTTGGGCAAACCGCCCGAAGTGGCGGCTACCGCCATCAATGCACTGTTGCAAAAGCTGCAAACCGCGCAGACGCAAGGGGCAGGATTCCAAGATGCACTTAAAAGTATAGGTTTGAGTGCGGATGAGATGGCCGCCAATATCGCCGCCAATCCGCAACAGGCATTAACCGGCTTTTTGAGCAAGTTGCAGGATTTGGACAAACAGAGCCGCGCCCTGGTGCTGTCGAAACTGTTCGGCACGGAATACAGCGACGATATTGCCCTTTTGGTCGGCTCGCTCGGCGAGTATGAAAAGGCCTTGGCCTTGGTCGGTGATAAAAGCAAAGTGGCCGGTGCCATGCAGGAAGAGCTGGCTAACGTGATGGGTACGACGGAAGCCCAAATCAACCGTGCCAAAGCAGCATTTTCGGTGGCGGCGGCAGAAATCGGCAGCGCGCTGCTGCCCGCGATTACGACAGCCGCCGAAGCTGCCGCCTCTGTTGCGGGCGGCGTGGCTAAAGTTGCCCAAGAATTTCCTGTTCTCACCCAGTTGGCCGCGCTGTATGCCGGTGCACGTTTGGCGGTGCAAGCCTATGAAACCGCCGTGCGACTGACGGGCGGCTCGTCGGCGGCATCGTTTGCCAAACAACAGGTCAGCATTAACGGTGTGCGCACATCTTTACAGTCGGCTACACAGGCCGCGCGTGAATTGACGGTGCAGCTGACGGCGGCAAACGGAGCCGGCATGGGCAAGGTCAAAGGCTCGATTGCGACTTTGGGCGGTACGCTGAAATCGGTGGCAGCCAATGCAGGGGCATTGTGGGCAGCATTTGAGACAGGCCGCTCAATTGGAGACGGCCTTTACAAAAACAGCGAGATTGTGCGCAGCTTCGGAGATGAATTGGCGCGTATCCCGGCGATTATCGATTCGCTTTGGACAACGGGCGGGCTGGAAAAATACAACGAAAATTTCAAAACATCGGCTCAATCCGCCCGTGAATTGGCCGCAGCAGGGGAAGAGCTGGCCAAACAGAATGCGCTGAAAAAAGAAAAAGCCGAACAGGCCGCAGCCGCAGAAGCTGCCGCCATCAAAGCCCTGCAAGCCGAATACCGGCAATCGGCATCAGAAGCCGCCGCGCTGGAAACCACGCTCAATGCCTTGCGCGCCGGTGGCCGTGAAAACACCGCCATGTATGCCGAATTTGCCGTGCAGCTTGGAGTTGCCCGAGAAAAAATGGCTGCTTTGAAAGCCGAACTTGACGCTAAAAACGCCAAAATCAGTGTGGATACGGGCGATTTGGCACGCGCCACCGCCGCGCTGGAAGAATTGGGCTTGAGCACGCAGCAAGTTACCACCGGCATGAGCGATAACGCCAATAAAGCCTTGGACAGTTTCAGTCTGGCCGCACGGCAGTTCGGTAATGATGCCGACCAGATGGGGCGGCTGTTTCAGGCGGCCTTGTCCAAAATGGACAGCCCTGAGGCAGTGGAAGCACTTAAAGGCCGTCTGAACGAGGTCGGTAAAGAAGCAGGCCTGACCGCTGAAGAAATCGAAAAAATCGGCGATGCCGCCCCAAAAGCCGCCGGCAAAGTATCCGAAGCCTTCGCCAAAATCGGCGTGGATGTCGATTCCGTCACCACCGGCATCAGCAGCAAGGCCAAACAGGCGTTTGCGGATTTTCAGACGGCCTCGAAAACGGCGGCGCAGCACGGTATCGACGGTGCCAACCTGATCCGCGCGTCGTTCGAGCAGATGATGGGCAAGCTGGAAAGCCGCCAAGAATTTGAAGCATTCCGCGCCCAATTGGAGGCCAACGGCCAAACGGCCAAACTGACCCAAGACCAAATCGCGCGCCTTAATGAGGCGGCGGCAAAAGGTGCGGGTGCGGCCAAAACGGCTTATGACCAGCTTGGCGGCAGTATTAAGGCGGCCGGAGACCCTGCTACGCTTAACCAAATCGCGAAACAGGCGCAGGCGGCTTTTGAGAGCGGCTCAATCAGCGCGGCGCAATACGACCGAGTGATTGAACAGGTCAACGCGCGCGCGCAGGAATTGGCGCAAAACACGGCCAAAGGCGGCGACCAAGCCGTGCAGGCACACCAAAAAGCCGCCGAATCCGCGCGGCAGCGCGAATCCGCCGAACGCCGTGCGGCCAATGCCGTCGGGGAATCAGCCAAGGCAACAGAAAAAGCGTCGGCAGCCGTTACCGACTACGGCTACCGAATGAGCCAAACCCACGGCTATGTCAAGCTGACGACCGAGGAGATGGAAAAGCTTAACCGTGCATTTTCGGGCGTTAAATTCGGCGCGGCCGCTGATTTGGTAACAGCCCAAGTTAAAGATTGGACCGAAAAAATAGCCAACGCCAACGCGGCGATGGAGCGGTTAAACCAATCAACATCAGCCGGCATGGTCAATAATGCCGACCTACAGCGTGCCATCACTGCGACCAATGCGGCGGCGGACAAATTGGGCGAGGTCAAATTAAGCCGATTCCGCGCGGCCATTGAAGATGCCCGCGCCCGAATGCAGGCCTTAAGGCAAGAAGCCAGCGATGCTACCGCGTCTTTGCAGGCACAGCTTGACGAACTGAACGGCAATGCCGAAGCGACTTATGCGTATCAGCACCAAAAGCAGCTTGCTGATTTGCAGGCGAAATTGGCCGAGGCGCAACGGTTCCAGCAGGCCGAAGTGGCGGCGGAATATCAAAAGCAAATCAAGTTGCTCGAGCAGATTTACCAAAAACAAAAAAGCAACCGCCAAGCCGAGCGGGTGCAAGCCCAATCGGTTAGCACGCCCGTCTATTCAGGCGGCGGCAACAGCAATTCCGGTGCGAGTGCCGATGTGTTGCGCCAAATCGGCACAGGCGGGGTCAATATCGACTTGGGCCGTCTGAGCAGCGTGCTCAAAGAGCGCGATCAGGCTGTGGTCGACAGTATGTTTAAGCAGCTTGAGGACGGTTTAAAGCGCAGTACCTGATTTCAGACTGCCGCCAAGCCGTAAAGTGCAGCCATGCCCCGCCCAATCAGGCGGGGCTTTTGTTTTAATCAGGTATTAACCACGAAAGGCCGTCTGAAATGGCAAACGATGTTTGGATTCTGAAACGCAACGATACCAATGAACGGATTGAGCTGCCGCAGGATATACGCTGGCGTGATGAGTTTGAGTGGTCGAAAGTGGCGCAAGCCGCGCCGCAGCGGACTTTGTCGGGCGGTTTGATTATCCAGCAAGGAGTCAAGCTCAACGGCAGACCGATTACGCTGTCCGGCTCGTGGGTATGGCACACACTGGGCACGGTGCGCCGGCTACGCGAATGGTCTGATACACCCGAACTGGAGATGACGCTTAGCCATTACGACGGACGCGAATTTAATGTCGTGTTCCGCCTGCACGATTCCGCGCTCGGCAATGTCGAGCCTGTACGTTATGCCACGCCTGAAGCGGGCAGCGAACGCTACACCGCCGAAATCTTATTAATGACTTTTTAAACAGGCTTTAAACCATGAATAAAACCACCCGCCTTACCCAGCAGGATTTGCAGATTTACCCGAGCCAGCGCATGACCGACACGCCGGACGGCGGCGGCCTGATGACGGGGACGCCCCTGACCGGTGCCGATAATGAGATTTTTCCGCCGGTGTCGGATGTTGACCGCACAATGGGCAGCTTTGACGCGCGTCTGCTCTACCCTGCCGTGTTGCGCAACGATGCCGAGCCGCTTTACGGCGGCCATTTCATCATCAGCGAGCCGCCGAAATCGCCGAATGTGTCGTTTTTGGCGTTTAAAGCGCGCAATTACGGCGAAGAGCGGCAGGACATCATGCCGCGCATCGAAGCCTACAGCGTGCCGACGGTCGAAAGCCGCATGACCATGATGGGGCGGCATTTGTCCGGCGTGCGCCTGATTCAGGCCTACCAGCGCGTCGAAGCCCCGCTGCCGAAGGTCGGCGAGCGTTATTGCCTTGAATTTACCGATACCCGAAATTCCGCCGCCGCGCGGCGTTACGAGTATTTCCGTATCCAGAATTTGGAGTCGGAAATCCGCACGTTTGAAATCCCGTTGCCAAACGGAGAAACCAAAGAAATCCGGCGTCGCGTGGTTAAAATGGAAATTACCAATCCGCTGGTCAACGATTATGAGGGCGTAAACTACCCGGTCGAGGGATATGCTAACGCCCCCGTTAAGATTTTGGAAACTCAGGTTGCCGATTCGGCCAGCTATTACGGTGTCAAACCCGTATCCGCGCCGCTGAAAAAAGGCGACGCCGCGCTGACCGTGTCCGGCATTTACGAAAAACTGGTGCCGACATCAACAGTTGAAACCGCCATCGCCGACCAATATCCGGTGCCGTCTGAAATGTGGATACCATCCGCGCCCGTGGGCGTGGTGTTTGCGGGATACCATAACGGCGGTAATCTGTATTTCCCGCAGCCGGTTTTGCCGGGCAGCATCGCATGGGGCAATTTTAAAGACAATGCTGCCGGCCTGCTTTCGGACGGCCGCAACAGCTACTCCGTCGATTACCATCGCGGTGTGATTGAAAACCTGCCGTCCGGCCGCTACACCATCAGCGGCCAATTCGGTGCCAAGTCGTCAGCCGCCCGTTACTCTACCTATGTCGAAGTCAAAGAGACCAACCAAGGCACAGCATGGGCACCGCTGCTCAAGCCGCTGCCCGCCCCGGGCGCATTGGCCGTGTCGTTTATGGCTTTGGGCGTGTGGTACACCCTGAAAGATTTTGGTGACGGTATTATCCGTGACGAGGCCAACACACAGGTCGGCACGGTGTCGTATGTGTCCGGCTCGGTGATTCTTAATCTGCCCGCCATGCCCGATGTCGGCAGTAAAATCGTATTCCAATGGGGCGGCGACGGTTTTCAGACCTTTGACGGCAAGGCCGCGGGGTCGGTGATGGTCGGCACGCCAAGCGGCGGCGACGGCGTGTACGACATCGGACAAGCCGTCAAGCCCGGCACCGTGCGCCTGAGTTGGACGGACGGTGGAGCCAAAACCGCCCGGGACAACGGCGCAGGCGGCATAACAGGTGACATCACCGGCACCATCGACTATGCGTCGGGTGTGATTAAAACGACCGTGGTGCGAGCGGGAAACATCGGCATCGCCCGCGAAGAGTACACGGCAGCAGATGCAAAAGGCGAAGCCCAATGGAAGAAGGGCAACTTGGTGTTAGACATCGGCCGTACCGCGCCGGGCAGTTTTATGGCGGTGTTGTCGGGGAGCCTAAATGTAAAGGTGATCTACATTAAATATCTGATTGACTCTTCCAGTCGCTTTCGTTTTCGTTATGGCGACCGCCGGATTGTCGAAAGTAACTATACCGCCAGGTCTTTTAATTTGGTGATTTCTGACAACGGCTCGGGTGGCCTGCTTTTGGACGGTAACCTGTTGAGTGGCGGCAGCATTGACTATTCAAGCGGCGCAGTAAGAATTCCGGCTGCATCGCTAGATTTGAAGGTGTATGATTCACGGCAAGGCTATGTGGATCCGGGTGAAGGTTTTTCCCGGGTCAGAATAAGTGAGATAGCCGACCGCGAAGTAAGGGTCACGCCCAACGGCAAAATCGTTTGGGTCAAAAAAGAATCTTCCGCCGCCGAGTCCAAATCGGGCAGCGTGCGCGGCTCTTTGGTGTTGGATGCGCTCAAAGGCGGCTATGCCAACGATACTGCGGTATTTGACACATGGCGGTTTTCAGACGGCAAAACCGACATCGTCGAGCGCGGCGGCGTGCTGTATAAAAATTGGGATACCGCATCCGGCAGCGGCCAGATGGTCGGCAACATGGATGATCACGGTAAAGTCGACTTGACCGATGATGCCGTTGACGGCGGCAGCCTCAAAATCACGGCAGGCATTGTAAAGCGGCCTGAAACACTCATGTACAGCTATTCCGGCCGCACGGATTCTGCTCCGGTCAAGCCGGAGAGCTTTACGGTGTATGCAGGTGATTCCGTGGCCAAATCCGATGCCGACGGCAATATTACCGGCGCATTCAACGGCACTATTGATTATGAGACAGGTTTCTACAGCGTCGAATCCGCCGACGGCTTTTATCCGTCGACCATGCGTTACAACGCCGTCACCCAAGACAATCTGCCCTTGGATTCATCGATTATCGGCATCGACTCAGTGCGGCTGCCGTCAGACGGGCGCGTGCCGATTTACCGCAAAGGCGACATGATTGTCATCGGCAGCCATCTCAAGCAGGATTTGGGCGGGTCGTTTACCGGCGGACAGCAAATCACGCTTAACCGCCAAAACATCGACCGCCTGTGTCTGCTGGACGCCGACGGCAAACACGTCCTGGCCGAAAAATACAGCATGGATTTAAAAACGGGCGAGCTGACTTTTTCCGAGCCGCTGGATTTGTCGCAATACGCCATGCCCCTGACCGCATCAATGGCATGGGAAGAAGAAAACCGCATCACCGGTGTGGATATTTCAGGCCGTCTGAAACTGCAATTCGCCCTGTCGCGCGATTACCCGCAGGAAAACACCTACGTTTCCAGCGCGCTCATCGGCGGCGATTTGCTGGTGCGCGCCACCGAGCCTTTCAGCCAGCGGGCGTGGGACAACGTATGGGCGGATGCTATGCGCGGCGAAGAGATTTTGGCCAAACTCAACGTCAAAGACTACCCGTTTAAACTGACCAGCAACGGCGCGGTTACCGAGCGTTGGCTGATACAGTTTACCGGCGAGAGCCAATACCGGCTCTACGGCGAGCAGTTGGGCTTGGTGTTGGCATCGGACACGCTGACCGGATTGGCACCCGCCAATCCGGCCACCGGCAAACCGTATTTCCGCCTGCCAGCCGCGGCATTCGGCGGCGGCTGGGAGCGCGGCAACTGCATCCGGTTCAACACATTCGGCACGCCGCTGCCCGTATGGGTATTGCGCAGCGTCCACCCCAGCCCCGACAAGCAGGCCGGGCGCGACGGTTTCACCGCCTGTCTGCGCGGCAATACGGTGGCCGGGTAAGGCCGTCTGAAAGCCGCAGGCTTCTGCGAAGCTGAAGACAAACTGCCGCCAAGCCGCAAAGTGCATCCGTGCAAGCCCCGGTTTCCGGGGCTTTTCTGCATAATGAGTGCATATGTTTTTTTAGGGATTCAACCATGTTTAATACTACCCGCACGCCCGTAAAATTATATAAGTGGGATGACCCGGGTGCGCCTCAGGTCAGCTATACCCAAGGCTCAATTAAAACCGTTTTAAAAGCGTGCTTGATTAGCGGTTACGGCGATGGAGACAACCGTAAAGAGCCGTTAGGGTGGAAAATCAGCTTTGAGGAGGATTATAAAGCTGTTTTCGCGCCGAAGGATGACGAGGCGGAAGGCTGGGCGCTGTCAGCGGATGATTCTTGGCGGGGCAATACCGGCAACCAGACCGACTCAGGAGCGCGTTGTCGGATTATTTTAAACCCGACATCAATTTCAAACGGTGAAATTGTCAATTCCGAGGCCTGGTGTGGTTTTAGTTATTCGTCATTTAAAGGTTCCGGTAAGTGGTGGCTTGTTGGCAATGGCAGAGCATTTGTTTTGGTTACCTCTGATTCATCGTCGTCTAGAGAATGCGGCTTTCTTTATTTTGGCTTATTCCCGTCGGTTGCTGATCGGCAGTCCGGTAATTTGTGTTTGGGTTTTGTGGGCGGGTTTGGGTCAGCTGCTTATACCGGCGGGAGTTTGCATATCCAATATGCGCGCAGCTATGACTATTTATCGGGGGCAGGAGGAAGGATAGTTTCTAAAGCTAACGGTTATTATTCTGTTAAATACCCTAACCCGGCTACCGGCGGGTTTTGTGCCGACGACTGCTATCTGTTGGAGACTGCCAACTCATTGAACATGCTTGCCGGCTCTTTACCCGGCTGTATGATGATTTTCGAGGATATGCCTACGTCAAACGAAGTGCCGTTTGGCAAGATTTTTAAGGATCTTGACGGCAGCGGTGACCAATACCTTTATTGCAGAGTTAATGGCCGGGGCATGCTGGTCAACCTTAATGCGTGGGAAATGTGATGGCCGACCTGTTTTTCCGCAGCCGCCCGGTATTTTATTACAGGCAATTGAGTTATCAAAACCATTTGTTGCAAAGTAACTGTTTTTTAAGGTCGGCACACCATAAATACGGCGGCAAGGGCTGCATCGCCGGCGAAGCAGACGGCATCGTCACCGTCGACGGCCAACCCGCGTCACGCCGCATCTACCTGTTTGCCCTACCCGCGATGGAATGCATCGCCGACACATGGAGCAAGCCTGACGGCAGTTACCGTTTTGACCGTCTCAACACCGATAAAGAGTACATGATGGTTGCGCGCGACTACAAAAAACAATACGAGCCGGTGAGCTACGACTACATTAAGCCGTATGTAGATTCAGACGGCTGAGAGGCCGTCTGAAATGTCCGACCCTAAAAAATACACCGCCAATGCCATACCGCTGCCGTTTGCGCAGCGGATTGACGGGCGGTCTGAAGCCAACCGCCTGCCGTTGCCTTTCAGACGGCCTTTGGGCTATGCCGGTGATGACACGCCGCCCCATGATACGGGGCAGCAGCCGGATAACCCTTTGCCGCAGCCCAAGCCTGACGACGGTTATGCGCGTGTGTCTCAAGGATGGGGATTTGTGCAGCACGCGGTCGGGTCGGCAGCGGTTTGCCGGGGTGCCGGTTATACCCATGCCGCTTTGCGGCTGCCTTTTCAGACGGCGTGGGATGCCGCGTCGGATGTGTCGGTGTGTTTAGAGCCGTTTACCGACGCTTTGGCCGATGTGCGCCGTGATACCGCCGCACATTACAGGCCGTCTGAAAAACTCGGCGGCTGCGGCCATGTGCAAACCGGCGGTATTGCCGATTTGAGACGCTGTGAGCAACCGCACACAAGCGGCAGCGCGGTTCGGGCAAACGGCAATCATGACGACACGTCGGCGGTTTCCGGCCTGTTTGTCGATACCTGCACGCAACCCCGTACCAGTGCGAGCGGTGCAGTGGGCTTGTGTTTGGATTCGGACTTGCACGCGGCGCAGGATTTGGCGGCCTGTCTGCACCCCCGATACCAACCGGCCTTAAGCGTGCCGTGCGAATACTACGAGATTCCGCTCGAGCCGGAACCGGACAACACCGAAAAGACCTATATCTGCGGCATCCGTCCGCCGTCCAACCGCATGGCATTGCGGTTTCAGCGGCGCAAAATCGCCCACGCCGCCCACGCCATACCGTTGCCGTTTGCCTGTTTTGACCAATCGGCCACCCCGATTTTAAAAGGCTACATCATGCAAAACACCGTTTCCGCCGCCGTTGACGGCCGGCCGCTCAATCTCTTGTCGGCTTCCTTTACCTGCGACACCGGCGGCTACTGCTGGCAGGGCAGCGTGACCCTGCCGCCTGATGATTTCGTGCGGCTCAATATCGACGGACGCGCCAAAGGCAGCCCGGCCTTAATCAGTTGCCGCATTAATGGCGATAATTTTGTTTTCATGGCCGAGGATTACAGCGACAACCGACAGTTCGGCCAAAAATCCTACACCGTTACCGGGCGCAGCCAAACGGCCCTGCTGGGCGACGACTACGCGGCAAAAGGCGACGGCACTTACCGCAACCCGATTTATGCGGCGCAAATCGCCAACGGGCAGCTTAAGTTCGGCAGCGTCAAGCTGGACGGCTGGGGCATCGCCGATTGGCTGATTCCTGCCGATGTGTATTCCGTGACGGACAAAACGCCGATGGCCGTGCTGCAGGAGCTGGCGGCCGCTGCAGGCGGTTTTGTCGAGAGTGACCGAGCCGAAGCCGTGGTACGGCTCAAACCGAAATGGCCTAAGGCTGCGTGGGAGATTGATTCTGCCGCCCCTGATGTCGCCGTGCCGTCCAGCGTGATTATCAAAATCAGCGGCCGGCGCAGCGTGTCGGAAAAAGCCAACGGCGTATTCGTTTGGGCAAACCATGACAAAGGTGTGGGCGGCGACATTTACCGCAGCGGCAGCGGCCGCGAGCCGCGCGCATCGGCTTTGAGCGGCGCGCTCTACACCGACCAAGCCGTGTTGACTGCCGCCGGTATCACCGCCTTGAGTGCCACGGGAATCCATAAAAAAGAGACGGTGACGCTGCCGGTATCCGACAAGTACGCCATCCCTTTGGCCGCGCTGGGGCAGATTTGGCAAATCCAAGAGCCGGTCGGCATGTGGCAAGGCGTGGTTACCGGCGTAACGCTGGACGTATCCGTTGCCGACGATGCGCCGGTGGTGACGCAAACCTTGAGCATAGACCGTTATTTGGACGATTAAACCGTTTCAGACGGCCTTTAAAGATTTTTGACGTATGAATAACTATCAAAGATTAAGCAGCATTTTAAGCCGTCAGCAGCAAGGCGTTGCCCAAATCACCGGCGACTTGGGTGGCGGCGCATGGGCGGCGCGCTCGCAGGGCGGCAGTAATTTGGTGCTGAGCGGTCAGGCGGCAATCGGCAATAAAGTGTTTTACGACATTAAGACCAACAAAATCTTGAGCCAAGCCCCGGATTTGCGGTTGATTGAGTTGGGAGTGTGACATGACAAAAAATCCCGAATTGAGGTTCAAGCGCGGCGAAACGGTGGAAATTACCGTTTTATTCGATATTTTGGATGATTACGGCATTTCGTCGCTGACAGGCGTGACCGCCGTTGCCCAATTGCGGCGCAAACACGGCGGTGATACCGTGGCGGATTTTGACGTATCCGTCTACCCCGAAACACCGCGCGTTTTACTGACTTTGACTGCCGGTGTCTGCGCCGCACTCGATGCCGGCCAATATGTGACCGATGTGATGTTCACCCGCCTTTCAGACGGCCTGACCCAATACAGCGGCGACATTGCCGTCAACATTATCAAGAGTACCAGCCATGCTGACTGATTTTAAAGTATACCGCGGCAACATCGAACATGCCGGCCATCGATACGATGACGATTTATACCGCGTGTGGCTCGCGCAGCCCGGCAACCGCGACAAGTCGTTTGACGATTTTACCGAGTGGCTCGCACAAAGCAAAAGCAGCCAAGAAGCCCCTGATTTCGTCGCCCGATTTATTCTTGCCCTCAACTGATTTAGGAAAAAAAATGAAACTGATTGACCGTATTAACCAGTTTATCGATGCCGCCGGAGCCGCCATTAAAGGCATCCGCACCGACATCGGCCAAAAAACCAACTTGCAAACCAGCGACAAAAACAGCTTGGTCGGGGCCATCAATGAGCTTAAAAGCATGGTTGACAACAATCAGGCCGGCGGCGCATTGATTGACGACGTATCGGCAGCATCAGCCACAACCGTATATTCCAGCCAAAAAACCGAGCAATTGATTGCCGCCGAAGGCCAAAACATCCGCAATCAAATCTTAGACGGCGCAGATACCGCTTACGATACGCTAAAAGAAATCGGTGATTACATTAAAGAAGACAAAAGCGGCGCGGCAACGATGGCCGAGCAAATCGGCAAACGTCTGCGCATCGATGAGGCGCAGGAATTGACGGCCGAGCAAAAAAACGCCGTCGAAACCACCCTTAACTTAGGCGATACCGATACCGACTTCGCCGCACGATTTAAGGCAGCCCTAAAATGACCTTGGAAGAGCGAATCGAAGCATTGTCTATAGCGGTGGCAGAAGAGTTAAACAGCCGCAAGGAGCAAGCCGCACCACTCAATATCCAAAGAGGACGTGTGGTGTTCAATGATGCCGTTCTGAAAAACGATTTATCAGGATGGACAGGCTTACTTAATGGCGCAATTGCCAATTCATCTGTTTATAACATCAGATTTAAAAAGCCTTTTAAAAAAGTGCCGGTAGTGACCCTTGCCCAGCAACGCACAGATACGCCAAGCTGGCGATTTATTGAGATAGTCACCGTGACCGAAGAGATGTTCAGCATCCGCTGCAACTACTGGGGCAATAACTTGATATTGCATTGGATGGCAATGGAAGAAGAGACGGCATAGCAGAAAATAGATTTACCAGAACGGAATTTAAATAATGTCATGTTCAACAGGTTCCCCCGCCCGAAAAAATCTCAAATGAAATGCGGTGTATGAATTGTAACAAGCTGCTGGCTAAAGGATGTGGCTGTGTACAAATCAAATGTCCGCGTTGCAAAACATTCAATCAATTTAAATAAGCCTTTGAGCTTTGTCTTCGAGTGCCGCGAGCACCGGAGATTAAAAAGTGACTAAAGTTTGGAATCAAGCCCCGATCCCTTTTGTTGGACAGAAACGGTTTTTTCTACAATTATTTAAAGAGTCTTTGAAACAAATTCCTGATGATGGTGCGGGGTGGGTGATTGTCGACGTATTCGGCGGCAGCGGCCTATTGGCACATACCGCCAAACGCAATAAACCCGCAGCGCGAGTCATCTATAATGACTTCGATGGGTATGCCGAAAGATTAAATAATATCCCTGATTACAACCGCCTATTGGCAGAGATTCAGGCACTTACAAAAGACGTGCCAAGAGAAGTGAGATTGCCGCAGGATGTGGAAGCGGCAGTAAAATCGGCCATCCGTAATTTCGACGGTGCAATTGATGTCAGGGTGTTATCATCATGGCTGCTTTTTAGTACCAAACAGGCAGTTGATATTGCGCAATTATTGGGCTGGGAATTTTATAACAAGGTGCGCAAAACCCCGTTTAATACGTGTGATGGTTATTTGGACGGGTTGGAAATTGTTTCTGAGGACTACGAAAATCTCATGCACCATTATCAGCATGGCGAGAATATCTTATTTGTACTTGATCCGCCTTATGTGGGCACGGAGCAATTTGCCTACAAGAACGAGAAATATTTCAATATGGTCGCATTTCTGAAGCTAATCCACCTGACACGTCCGCCTTTCATCTTATTCAGCAGCAATCGGAGTGAGATTTGTGAGTATCTTGACTATTTAAAAGAGTACGAACCGCAGGCTTGGAGTAAGTTTGCAGATGCACAAATACATAAGTTACCTGTCAAGATGGCTAAGGGGGTTTCTTATGAGGATAATATGGTGGTTAAATTTTAGATTTTGCGTTTTTTTGTCATGGATAAACTACAGGGAAGCTATGACAAAAAAACGCAAAACTATGACAAAACGCGCGCTACCTTACA